>CANEWV010000116.1 GCA_947442905.1 Chitinophagaceae bacterium
CGTTACTTCTTTTTTAATCCATGCTTCTATATCAAAATGAGGATTGGATTTATTTTCGTCAAGGGTTTCTTTCAGATCTTTAAACCAAGGCTGTCCTTTTTCTTGTAGTGCCATGGCAGGATTTCCTGAAATATTTACTGACGCACTTGTAGCTAATGGAAAAAAATCTTTTTCAATTTTTAATTGAACATTGTTCACCTTAAAATGAGTACTAGGATCAATTTGCAAGCCTTCGTTGATTTCGAATTTTTGAAGATAACCACTTGACCCTTTGGCACCAATCCCCATTCGCTCATATTGTTTTACCAAATAATCCATCGCTGCGTCGGCACCTGCTGTTCCCGTTCTTCTGCCCTCTAGTGCATCACTCGCCAAATAGCCAATATGTGATTTTAAATTTGAAATGAGGGTCGCTTTTTGCTTTTCTGCCTCAATTCTAATTTTGCGTTTGCTTTGTGATAATCCTAAAAAGGGAACCAATAAAAGGACCCAAAACCAATTTTTACCCATTTTGCTTGCTTTATTACGTACAAAAGTAAGCGATTCTGTTCCCAATCTCGTAACAACCCTCCCCTCTTTGGGGGTACTTTTGTAGCCATCTAATTAAACTTGATTCAAAGAGACCTCCATATTGCTTTAGTGGGTAACCCCAACAGTGGAAAAAGTTCCATTTTTAATGCTTTGACGGGGTTAAATCAACAAGTTGGCAATTTTCCAGGCGTAACCGTAGATAAAAAAACGGGGACCCTTCGGTTACCAGATGCTACCAACACCACATTAATTGACCTTCCGGGCACCTATAGTTTGTATCCCCGAAGAGCTGATGAGTGGGTGGCATACAAAGTTCTCATGGGCACAGACGAATCGTTAACAACTGACGCTGTATTACTCGTTGCAGATGCCAGTAACCTCAAACGAAATTTACTTTTTTGCAGTCAGATTATTGATTTGCAAATTCCGGTAGTGATGGCCCTCACCATGAATGATATTGCATCAAGTAAGGGCATCAAAATAGATATCGCAGGACTTGAAAAAGAATTAGGCATCACCATCATTGCCGTTAACCCCCGAAAAAACAAGGGCATTACGGAATTAAAAAAAGCCTTGCAACAATTAACGGTAAAAGCAAGTACTGTTTCTGATAAAAAATTTATTGATACAAAAAAATTAGCACCAAGCGCCATTGATGGCATTCATCAAATAGTGCCAGGCTTAAGTGATTACGCTGCTATACATTATTTAATCAATCACGAAAATTTTCCATTAACAGATGCGGTACAAAAAGAAATTGGAGGTCTCGAAATAACGCATCAGTTTAATCCAACCAAAACACAGGCCGAAGAAATTTTACAGCGCTATAGTCAAATCAGAGACGTCATGCGTAGGCATGTTGTAGAGCCTGGGCCTCTAGAAAAAAAGATTTTTTCAGATAAGTTAGACAATATTTTACTGCACCGATTTTGGGGCAATGTCATATTACTTGCTGTACTATTTATTTTATTTCAAAGCGTTTATTGGCTGGCTAGTTTTCCAATGGATGGCATTGAGTGGGCCTTTGCAAAAGGCGGAAGCTCTTTGTCTGCTTGGCTTCCAGAAACCTGGTGGAGTAATTTAATCGTGAATGGACTGGTAGCTGGCCTGAGTGGAATTTTAGTATTTGTGCCTCAAATTATGATTTTGTTTGGGCTTATTACCATGCTTGAAGACAGTGGTTATATGGCGCGCATTAGTTTTTTAAGTGATCGACTCATGCGCAAAGTGGGGCTGAATGGAAAAAGTGTGATGCCCATGGTAAGTGGTTTTGCATGCGCCGTTCCAGCCATTATGAGTGCGCGAAATATTGAAAATAGAAAAGAAAGGTTGCTAACGATTCTCGTTACGCCACTCATGAGTTGTAGTGCGCGTTTACCGGTATTTACGATTTTAATTTCACTCGTTGTTGATAACAAATACTACTTTGGATTTTTAAGTTTACAAGGTCTTGTAATGATGGGGCTGTATTTACTAGGCATTGTAATGGCGATGCTGGTGAGCTATGTTTTAAAGTGGTTTATCACGATCAAAGAAAAAAGTTTTTTTATTTTAGAGCTTCCTATGTACAGAGCACCGCGTTGGAAAAACGTGGGTATTACCATGCTCGAAAAAGCTAAAATATTTGTTACGGATGCTGGTAAAGTAATCATGATTATTAGCCTACTACTATGGTTTTTAAGTAGCTACGGACCTGGTGATCAAATAGCAAATACTACTAAAAAGTATGAAGCACTCAGTCAAGTGTTGCCAGCAAAAAAAGATTCTTTAGATAAGCAATATGCATCAGAAAAACTACAACATTCGTATGCCGGCATTTTAGGTAAAGCTATTGAGCCAGCCATCAAGCCGCTTGGCTACGACTGGAAAATTGGTATCGCGCTTATTACCTCTTTTGCGGCTAGAGAGGTTTTTGTGGGCACCATGGCTACCTTATATAGCGTAGAAGACAGTGAAGACAGCTCTCTCAGACAAAAATTGGCGGCGGCTAGACATCCAGATGGAACCAAAGTATACACTTTAGCAGCCGGTCTTTCGCTTATGATATTTTATTTGCTAGCCATGCAGTGTATGAGTACACTAGCGGTTGTAAAAAGAGAAACAAAGTCTTGGAAATGGCCTGCGTTTCAACTCGTGTATATGACAGCCCTCGCATATGGGATGAGCTGGTTAACGTATGTTTTGTTTAGTTAAAAGCAGTTCGCAATTAACACATCATCACTTGTAGGTTTCCCATAATAATTTAGAAACTTTTCTGGCGAGCTCCCAAGCTTCGTTTTGTAATTCCCAACTTGTGTCTTTATTATTTTTAGTACAAATACAAAATACGTATCGTGCATTTTTTCCGTGCACATACATAGCTTCACTTCTGCTCGCATTAACGGCACCATTTTTACTAGCCACAAAAACATCGGGCGGAATTTGTGAAATCGCTTCTTCATCCCAGTAATTTCTACCAAGCAATCGAAGCATTTTTTCAGAAGAAGCAGTATCCAATAAATTTCTATTGGCTAAAGATTCAAACATAGAAACCATTTCTTTGGGACTCGTTTGGCCCCATCCAAATTTATCTCTACCCGCTTCTCTACCTGGCGTTCTACTATTTACCCTAGTAGCCGTATAACCAATGCTATCAAGGATTTGATTGATTCTTGTACCGGTGCCCGCTAGTGATTGTAACCACAAACTAGCCGTGTTATCACTTGTTGTAAGCATGAGCATGATCACTTTACTAAGCTCAACTTTTTCATTGTGTTTTAATGAAGCAAGCAAATCGGACCCTGCATAAAACAAAGAATCTTTATAGGTTAACTCCTGATGATAATTGAGTTCGCCTTTATTAAGTTTATCCATGATGCCAATAAGTATGGGCACTTTAACCATACTCGCTGTTGGAAAAATACTATCAGCGTTTATGCTTGCTATTTTCCCTGTATGCAAATCTTTTACATAAACGCCCACCTCACCTTTAAATCCAGCCGTGAGGGTTTCTAGCCCGTACTGTAATTTTTTATTTACTTTTTGTGCTTGTGCAGGCATCAGCGCCAATACAAAAATGAAAGCTAGTAAATGTCTCATAGATTTTATTTCTTTTTAGGAGCACCTAAAATTTCTTGACCATGATTTTTTGAATCTGGCTTGGTAATAATTTTTTCTATCACGCCGTTTTCGTCTATTATAAAAGTAGTGCGTAAAGTGCCCATATAGGTTTTGCCCATAAACTTCTTTTCGGCCCAAACACCATATTTTTCATGAATAACCAGGTCGGTGTCGGCAATAAGGGGGAAGGGTAAGTCGTGCTTGGCAATGAATTTGAGGTGGCTTTTTTGGTCGTCGGAGCTCACGCCTACCACCTGGTAGCCCTTTTTAGCTAAAATTTTATGATTATCCCTCAAATTACAGGCCTGCACGGTACAAGTAGGGGTCATATCGTGGGGGTAGAAATATAAAACCAGTTTTTGACCCTTAAAACTAGATAGGGCAATGGTTTTACCGTTTTGGTCGAGGCCTTTAAAGGCAGGGGCTTTGGATCCTTCTTGTAGCATATTGGCTGTTTTGGTCATTAAAAATAAGGGGGTAACCCTTATATAATAAAATTAGGCGCAATTAGTTCAAAAAAAATACCCCCTTCTGCTCCCCCTTTATTAAATTTGCACAATTTATTTTTTAGTTCCTATGCCAAAAGACAATTCCATAAAATCGGTGCTTATTGTAGGTTCTGGACCCATTATTATTGGTCAGGCCTGCGAGTTTGATTATTCTGGCTCTCAAGCTGCCAGAAGTTTGCGTGAAGAGGGCATTAAAGTGATTTTGATTAATTCAAATCCAGCCACCATCATGACAGACCCAATGATGGCCGATAAAGTTTACTTGTTGCCGCTTACAATCGAAAGTATTGAGCAAATTTTACAAGAAAACGATATCGACGCCGTACTTCCAACCATGGGTGGTCAAACTGCATTAAACCTTTGTAAGGAAGCCGATGAAATTGGCATTTGGAAAAAGTACAATGTGCGCATGATTGGTGTAGACGTTGCTGCCATTGATACCGCAGAAGACCGTGAGAAGTTTAGACAGCTTATGGTAAAAATTGGTATGGCTGTAGCGCCAAGCCGTGTTGCCAATAGCTTTTTAGAAGGAAAAGAATTTGCACAAGAAATTGGATTCCCACTTGTTATCAGACCTTCCTTTACATTAGGCGGAACGGGTGGTGGATTTGTACATACAAAAGATGATTTAGATGCCGCACTCGAAAGAGGTTTAAAAGCATCTCCAATACATGAAGTACTTGTAGAAAAAGCAGTACTTGGATGGAAAGAATATGAACTTGAATTGTTACGCGATCAAAACGATAATGTTGTTATTATTTGTACCGTAGAAAATTTAGACCCAATGGGTGTGCACACTGGAGACTCTATCACCGTGGCACCTGCCATGACTTTAAGTGATACTGCATTCCAAGAAATGCGTAACAAAGCCATTTTAATGATGCGCTCACTGGGTAATTTTTCTGGTGGATGTAACGTGCAGTTTGCACTTAACCCTGCTACCGAGGAATTGATTGCTGTTGAAATCAATCCGCGCGTGAGTAGATCATCGGCACTTGCCTCTAAAGCAACGGGTTATCCAATTGCAAAAATTGCTGCGAAGCTTGCCATTGGTTATAGTTTAGATGAATTAAAAAATCAAATCACGCAAACAACTTCGGCATATTTTGAACCAGCACTTGATTACGTGATTGTAAAAGTGCCGCGTTGGAATTTTGATAAATTTAAAGGCGCCAACGACACCCTTGGTTTACAAATGAAAAGTGTGGGTGAGGTAATGGCCATTGGAAGAAACTTTAAAGAAGCGATTCAAAAAGCTTGTCAGAGTTTAGAAAATGAAGCAGTTGGCTTAGGATACTACGGTAAGAGCCTCATGAAAAGCGAAGACCTGGTAGAATATATAAAAACACCAAAATGGGACCGCATATTTAGAATCAAAGATGCGCTTATGGCGGGTTCTACGGTTAAGTCTATTGCGCAAGCAACAGGCATTGACAGATGGTTTTTAAACCAGATTTTACAGATTTGTACTATTGAAAAAGAAATTGCAACGCACACTTTAGAAACCCTTCCTGAAAGCTTATTAAAAGAAGCAAAAAAATGTGGTTTTGGTGACGTGCAAATTTCAAAAATTTTACACGGCGATTGCACAGATGAACAAGTGTATGAAAAAAGAAAAGCATTGGGTATTACCAGAGTTTACAAAATGGTAGACACTTGCAGCGCCGAGTTTGAAGCAAAGACACCTTATTTTTATAGCACTTTTGAAGGATAAAAAATACTTCTTATGAAATTACAAGACATACAAGTACAAAACGAAAAAGAAACACGTGGTGGATTTGGTGAAGGCATTCACGAAATCGGAAAAGAAA
>CANEWV010000117.1 GCA_947442905.1 Chitinophagaceae bacterium
AAAGCAACTGCATCGTCATCCATAAAACATAGCCATTGACCCTTAGCTATTTTTGAGCCTGTGTTTCGCGCATAAGAAGCTCCTTGCTTTGTTTCGGAAGTAATAATAAAATTACCTAGTGGGTGGGCTGCTCTCCATTCATTGGCTATTTGCAAGCTATTATCTGACGAATTATTATCTACAAAAATCACTTCAAAATCCTGCAAACTTGCATTACCCTCATATAAGCTAGAGAGTGCGCCAGTTATATAACCCGCTCTATTATAACTACAAATAATAATAGAAAGCATTATACTTTATTTGATTTGGATCTTACATAAAAAACAATCGATCCAATGGCTAGAAGCCATACTAGGCTTACAGCTACAAGACCTAGTTTATTTGCAAGTATGACCTCTGTTGGTTCAAACCTAAAAGTGATTGTATGCACACCTGCTGGTACTTCGATAGTACGTAATACATAATTACATTTATAGATAGGCGTTTCTTTATCATCAATAAATGCTTTCCATCCATATGGATAATAGACTTCACTAAATACTGCTAATTGTTTTGTACTTGCATTACTAGCATATTCCATTTGATCGTTTTGTTTGCGCACAAGTTTAATACTTGCCAAACTATCTTTTGTATATGCTGTATCTAATTTCCAGTCTTGTTTTTCGGCAATGGCAAGTGTAGCTGGATCAAAACTTGTAATGGCTTTCATTACAGCTGCAGCGTCAGCTTGTAATGACACGCGCTCAACAAACCAAGCATTGCCCATTGCATCTGGATTGGCAATGGTATCTTTTGATAAATCCCCCTGAATAAAATATTTGGTATTTAACATATTAGCTGTAGGCATACAATTTGGAAAATTGTACCACTGATTTTCTATGAGGTCTTGATAAATGCTAAGTTTAGCCGGATGGTATCCACCAACACTATGATGGAAGTATGAGTTAAGAGCACCTGAATTAAACGCTCCATTAATACCTCCGCGTAAATCAAGTACACGGTAGTAGCTCGTGTCTTTTAAAATGGCCGCATCGGAAGGAGTTTGGTTAAAATTAGCTTCGGCCTCAACAGCGTCTGAAAAATTAGACTCATTAAAATATTGTAAGTCTACTTTAAATAAGTCAAATAGTGCTACAAAACCAATGGCTATCACAAAAATTTGAAGCGATAAAAACTTCTTATAGTATAAAAATATAGCCACAAATAAAACCGCTGCTAATCCAAGTGATTTAAATAAATCTGAAGAAAACATCGCTTGTCTGTCAGCCGCTAAACCATCCACTAAACTAGCTACTGGAGCTTCAAATGCCGCGCGTTGGTTGGCATCCGGAATTTTTTGCACTTGTTGTATTAAATCAGCCTCGGTGGTACTTTTAAAGTTTTGCGTAGCATAAAAATAAAAAGCCACTAAAAATAAACCGGCCGTAATAAATAAAGCAGGTTTTATCTTTTGTAAAAATGTTTCTTTATTGTCTGCAAATTTGTTAGCAATTTCTTGTGCACTCAAAATGGCCATCATGCCCAATAATAAAGTAGGAATCACCATAATCATACTAGGTGCTCTAAACTTATTGTAAAAAGGTAAATGGTCTAACATAAACACGTTAAAACTTTCGAAGTACAAGCCATATGAAAGTAATAGAGATAATATAACAGCGCCACCAATCCAAAAACGGTGTTTGATATTCTTAAACCCAAAACCAATAAGGGCTAATAAGCCAAATAAGAATCCAATGTATGGAGGGCCGGCTGTGTAGCCAATGCCGCCCCAGTAAAAACGAATATATCCTTGTAATTGCTGTGCAACTTCTTGCGGCATGCTCTGAAGCGCTTCTATAGCTTTAGAACCAGCTGGATCAATATTGTTTGGGTCACTACCGCCACCGTATACATTTGGGAATAAAAGTGTAAGCGGTTCGGCTTTTAGCATACTATAGTCTAATGCATAGGCTTTACTTAATCCTTCGGTAGATTTTGTACCATCCGCTTTTGCAAGTACAGATCCACCTCTAATGGATGCTTTTCCATAATTATAGGTACTAAAAAGCATTGGGGCATTACTTAAAATACCCAGTAATATTACAATCGCAGCTCCTGCAAAGCATTGTACAATTGATTGATACATTTTTGCCTTAATCCAAAGAATTAAATAATACACCGAAATAAATACAGCAATAATAAATGTGTAATATGCAATTTGAAGGTGGTTACAACCAAATAGTTCGGTACTTGCGATGGCTAGTAATAGAAGTCCTACAATAAATTTTCGTTCGTATACAAGAATTAAAGAGCCTATAAAAAATGGCATGTAGGCAATGGCGTGTAATTTGGTAATATGTCCTACAATAGCAATAATAGGATTATAGGTTGCAAAACCATATCCAAGTGCTCCAACAATACCAATTAAAAAATGAACACCTAATACCTGCGATAAAAAGTAAAATGCAAGGCATGCTAAGAAAAAATAGCCCATGGGTTCAGGTAGGCCCATTTGAAATACCGCGTCTAACTTTCCTAATGAATAGGCAAAAGGTATGATGCCCGTTATCTGATAGGCGGGCATACCTGCAAACATGCCATTTGTCCAATAAGGAAGTGATCCTGTAGCTTCTTTGCTTTTAAGTGCATCTTGCGCCATTCCTTTCCACTGTACCACATCCGATTGTTGTAATACTTTACCTTGTAAAATAGGCTTACAATAAAGTACGGCAACAATTAAAAATATACCTACTGCTATTAAATGTGGAATTATTGATTTCAGGTTCAACTGCTTCATGTATATGGATTTTCAGGTGCTACAAACCTAACAAAATTTTACTTTAAAATGCCCTTTCAGGCCTTCAAAGTAAACAACTTACACGTATTTTTAGGGTATTATTCAAATCATGAAGAAATATCATTTTTATTCAAAAATTACATTTATTTGTAATATATTATTTTGTATCTGTTTGTATGTAAGAGGCGTTAAAATGGGAACTGCATCCAATGATATGATTATACCTTTTAGTTCAGCTATTATTATTTTAGGCTGGTTTGTTGCACCCGTGCTCACTTTTATCGAAAACATTTACTTGTTTTGGTTGTTTATAGGAAAACAAGATTCGGAATTACCAGCTTGGCGAATAGTGGCCACCGTACTCTTTTTAACCGCTCAAATATTTGTTCATTTTATAATGCCTGCATGATTCATTCTATTTTAAAAGACAAACCCACCAAACTATTTGTAAGTATTGCTGCTTTTTTTGTAGCCAATGCGCTTATAGCCGAATGTATTGGAGGTAAAATATTTTCACTCGAAAAAGTGTTTGGTATTTCACCCTCTAATTTTACCATTTTTGGGCAGTCTGGTTTAGCTTTTAATTTAACCTGTGGGGTATTATTATGGCCACTTGAATTTATTGTAACCGATATTGTAAACGAATATTACGGCCCAAAAGCAGTTAAAAGAATTAGCTACACAGCTGTGGTGTTAATCATTTACGCGTTTATTATGTTTTATGGTGCTATGCAAGTTGCACCCGCCGATTTTTGGATTGGCTCCAAACAATCAGAAGGTATTGATAATATGCAAACCGCTTTTAGCGGCATATTTGGACAGGGCATGTGGATTATTTTGGGAAGCATTACGGCCTTTTTAGTAAGCCAGCTTATTGATGTTACCGTATTCCATAAAATCAAAAAACTAACGGGAGAGAAGTGGGTATGGCTAAGGGCAACAGGTTCTACAGTTGTATCTCAACTGGTAGATAGTTTTATCGTTTTGTTTATTGCATTTAAAATAGGGAATGGTTGGACTTGGCAATTGGTACTTGCCATTTGTCTAGTAAATTATGCATATAAATTTACCATGGCCATTGTGTTAACCCCGCTTATATATATTATCGAAAAACAAATTGATAATTACCTTGGTCATGAAACTGCACAAAAAATGAAACGTGCTGCCATGGGAATCGAAAACGAATAATTTTACAAAGTTTTCAAAAGGCCTGCAATAACAATTTTATCGATAGGGAGGCTCATGTTATCTTCTGATAAGACATTGAGCGGAATCCATCTGGTATGCTCTGCCTGACCATTTTTGTCTGTAATTTCGTCTGGTCTAAAATCAAAAGCAGTAGCCCTTGTTTGAAGGGGTTCCAAACTTTTTGGATGCACGTAATAGTAAATAGACAAGATTTGATCTCCGGCTCTAAATGCAGAAGGCTGGTAAAAGTCTGTGGTATAAATATGATTGCCAACTGTAACATCTAGTCCAGTTTCTTCTTGAAATTCCCTGACCAAACAATCTCGGGTTCCTTCGCCAAATTCGAGGCCGCCACCAGGTAGTTTTGTAAAATAATCGCCTCTGATAAATTCGTCACTTACTAAAAGCCCCTTAATAGGATCAATTAAAACGCCATATACGCGAACTGTGATGTGGGACATGTTAAAACCATTTCTTTTTCATAAAATACCAACTAATAATACCTGCGATTGCTAAAGACAATCCAATGGGAATGTAAAAAGAGTAGGGGTTATGAGCCCCCGGTATATGATCTACGTTCATGCCATACAAACTTGCTACCATCACAGGAAGGGATAAAATAATGGTTATGGACGTTAAACGCTTCATTACATTATTTAAGTTATTACTAATAATACTTGCAAAAGCGTCGAGCGTACTGGTTAATATATTGGTATAAATATTAGCCATTTCAAGTGCCTGGCTGGTATCTACAATAAGGTCATTTAAAAATTCTCTTTCTTCTTCATTTAACCCTAAAAAATTAGTGCGCTCTAATTTCATCATGAGCATTTCGTTACTTTTTAGTGCTGTAACAAAATAAACCAAGCTTTTTTGAATACGCATTAAATTAAACAAGTCCACATTGCTATTACTTTGATACATACTAGACTCATACTGGTTACGTCTAATATTAATTTCTTTTAAACATTCCATAAAGTTTTGAACTACTTTTTCAAAAACTTTAAGAATCATCATATTTTTTTTGTCAGGATGTCTTTTTTGAAAAGAATTTAAAAACTTATTAATGGCACCATTATCAAAGGAATTAACCGTAATAATTTGTGTATGCGTTAAAATGATACAAATAGGAATGGTAATATAAAATGCATCGCTATCATTAAATGAATTGTTTTCTGTGGGTGTTTTAATTACGACAAATTTTACATTGTCGGCAATTTCAAAACGTGGTCTTTCATCAATATCCAATGAATCTCTTAAAAATTCGATTGGTATATCTAAGGTTTCGCTTAACTCAATAAATTCCTCATCTTTAAAGGGAGGTACTAAGTTTACCCAAACACCTGCATCTGGTTTATCAATTTCAACCGTTTGACCTTCTATATTTTTAAAATATTGAATCATGATAGCACTGTTATTTATTAAATATTTATTTGCCCCTCATACACAAGTGACGCAGGACCGCAAAGCCGCACATTGTTAAAGTTTTGTGCATTTACTTTATTAAATTTTATCAGAAGACTTCCTCCCAGTGTTCTAATTTTTGTTTCTTGATGACCAAATGTTTCGGCACTCATTGCAATAGCTGCTGCTGTTACGCCTGTTCCACAACTAAAAGTTTCATTTTCTACACCACGCTCGTAGGTTCTCACAAAAAGTTCGTTCTCATTCCATTCTACAAAATTTACATTGATGCCAACTTTGTTATAGGTTTCGTTATAGCGTATTTTTTTACCTTCTGTAAAAACGTCATAGTTTGAAAGGTCTGATACAGGCTTAATATAATGTGGTGATCCAGTATTTAAAACAAATGCTTCATGTACAATCGATATTTCTTGCACATCAATCATTTTTAAATGTATCCAACCATTTTCGTCAATAACTGCCTGATGCTCGCCATCTGAAGCTATAAAATTGTACGTATTTGCTTGTATGCCTTTATCAAAAGCAA
>CANEWV010000118.1 GCA_947442905.1 Chitinophagaceae bacterium
AGTGCTGTATATGATTACGGTCCTTACGGGTCTGAACTCAAAAAAAATATCAGGGATTATTGGTGGCATAGCATGACCCAAATGCATGAAAACATTGTGGGTATTGATGCCGCGATATTTATGCACCCCACCACTTGGAAAGCGAGCGGTCACGTAGATAGTTTTAGTGACCCCTTAATTGACAATAAAGATTCTCAAAAGCGCTATAGAGTAGATCATTTGATTGAAGCCAAAGCCGACAGCTTACGCGCGGCCGGCGCAGCAGCAGAGGCAGATGCACTGATTGCCAAAATGGAGGAACTACTTGGTTCGGATAATTTTGAAGCCCTTCAGCAGTTACTGGTGGATCAGAAAATTACTTGTACCGTAAGTGGTACTTCTAATTGGACGGCTATTAGACAGTTTAATTTAATGTTTGATACGCAGTTAGGTTCTGTAGCCGAAGATGCCAATACTATTTATTTAAGACCAGAAACCGCTCAAGGTATTTTTGTAAACTTTTTAAACGTGCAAAAAACAGCGCGCATGAAAGTGCCGTTTGGTATTGCGCAAACTGGAAAGGCTTTTAGAAATGAAATTGTAGCGCGTCAATTTATATTTAGAATGCGTGAGTTTGAACAAATGGAAATGCAGTTTTTTGTACGTCCTGGCACGCAAAAAAAATGGTATGACTACTGGAAAGAAGCGCGTTTAAATTGGCACACCGAGTTAGGCATGCCTGCAAATAAATACCGTTTTCATGACCACGTAAAACTTGCGCACTATGCAGACGCTGCATTAGACATCGAGTTTGAATTTCCATTTGGTTTTAAAGAATTAGAAGGCATACATTCCCGTACCGATTTTGATTTGACTAGACACCAAGAGTTTAGCAAAAAGAAGCAACAATATTTTGATAACGACATCGATGAAGCAACCGGAAAGCCTTATGGTAATTACATTCCGTACGTTATTGAAACTTCTATAGGACTTGATCGTATGTTCTTAGCCGTTTTAAGTAACGCCTACGAAGAAGAAAAAATTACCAAAGAAGATGGTAGCACAGACGAACGTGTGGTGCTTCATATTCCAGCAAAAATTGCGCCCGTTAAACTCGCTATTTTACCGCTTGTTAAAAAAGACGGTCTTCCAGAAATTGCACGTGAACTAATGGATAGCTGTAAAGGTCAATTCAAATGTTTCTACGAAGAAAAAGATGCGATTGGAAAGCGTTACCGCAGACAAGATGCTATTGGTACTCCTTTTTGCGTAACCATTGATCATCAAACAAAAGAAGATCAAACGGTTACCATTCGTTACCGCGATGCAATGACGCAAGAGCGTGTGCATATTAGCAAGGTAAAAGAGATTGTATTGGCGGCAATTGCTTAACCATATATCTCTACATGAACGTCTTTTTTGTCGTAGCCTGCTGCCATGATGCGCTCCTTGGCTTCGTCAACCATGTTTTTCCAGCCGCACAAATAAAACTGTGATGGATTTTTAGCTGCTATTAATTTTTCATACACGGCGTGTACATAGCCACTGTAACCCCCTTCTGGCGTACTCTCTTCTCTAGAAAAAACGGGGTGGTAATAAAAATTATTTTCTAGACTTTCGAGCGCTTTTAATTCCTGACCGTATAAGCGGTCGGTTATTTTACGACATCCAAAAATGAGGTGAATATTTTTGTGCGCTATTTTTTGCTGATGGATATAATGAACCATAGATCTAAAAGGCGCAATACCTGTGCCCGTGCATATCAAATACAGGTCTTTATCCAGTGTTTCTGGTAAGGTAAACACGCCCACAGGGCCTCTTAAAGTTAGCGTACTTCCTTCTTTTATTTCATTGAATAAGTAAGTGGTGCCAAGACCTCCCTCTAATAAAACAATAACGAGTTCTATAATATTGGTACCATCAGGGGCAGAAGCAATGGAATAACTACGCCAGCGCTTGTTGGTTTTTTCGTGAATGGGTAAATCAAGTGTTACAAACTGCCCTGGCTTAAAATCAAAAACGTCCAGTTCTGGAATTTGTATCCAAAAACGCCTGGTGGTAGCCGATGCGTCTTCAATTTTGATAACCGTTCCTGTACGCCAAGGTTGCAGCATGGATTTACTGTTTGACACAATTTAAATGAATGCAGCCGAAGTATAAAATAAATTCTGCGCAAAATTGGGTGCAGGAAAAAAAATATGCACAAAAAAAAATCCGAGGGCGAAGCCCTCGGATTTTTCGATCTAAAAAAATTTCAGATCTAAATCATTCAAAAGTTTATTTAGGATCTAATGCTAACTTAATGGTTTGCGCTAAATCTGCTAAATGCATTTTAGTCATTTTGTCTGAAGTAGAAGCTAATGCAGCGTTCACAGTGCCTTTTAAAGCAACCATTTGAGCGCGTGCAATGCTGTTTACATCACTACGGCTATTGTAACCAGATCCGTAAGGATTGTTACCGCCGCCACCGCCACCAAAGCTAATGGTGATACCACCTGCACTTGCTTTAGGATTGATGATTGCATCTAATTTATCTACATAGCTCTTTTGTAGCATTCTACGGTACATATCAACCGCTTTGCCAGACTTCAATTCGCTAAATAAATCGTTTTGTAAATCGTTGATCATTTCAGTAGCAGCATATACTTTATCTGCACCAAAACGCTCTACGTTTACTTGCATACGGTGTAAGCGGTCTGTGCTTAACATACCTGCTAAAGCACTTTCTTGTGCACCTGCAATTGGATCTGAAGAACCTGGAACGTTTATTTTATCCCAGATTTTTTTGTCAATCAACCAAGTTGGTGTTTGGAATAATTGTCTATTTAAAAATCCTAATGCATCTTTTTGATGTTGCTTAGGTGTTGGCTCATAAACAGATACACCACTTTCAGAAGTTTGGAAGGTTTCATATACACCACCTACGTTGCGGCTAACATGTCCTACATATCTTCTAAATTGACCTAACAATTGACCGTAAATAGTAGCTACGTTTTCGTTTAAATCACCTTCTTCTTTTGTGTATTCAGGTAATTTAGCGAGTAAACGTTGTAAGTTTTTGATACCATAGTCACTTGCTTTAACAGCGTTGTCACTTAGGTCTTCAGATTGGCTACGTGGATCCTGTTGGTTACCACCTTCGTAAGTACCAAACCAAGCACGAGGATTTGCTTTTAATGTTTCAGTGATTAATTTGTTGCTCGCTAATTTGGTTTCATCTTCTGTGTTACCAGCGATGTAACCATAGCCCCAACGGATAGCCCATAAGTCATAATCACCAATGCGCGGGTATAAGCCTGCTTTAGAGATATTATCTTCTGGTTGTGCTA
Organism: Chitinophagaceae bacterium; assembly: GCA_947442905.1. Next base: position 3,309 of record CANEWV010000118.1, read on the forward strand.
CATAGTTAAAACGAGCATAGTCCATGATAGAAGCGGTGTGACCGTTTGCTTCAACCCATGTTTTATCACGTAATTTTTCTACTGGAGTTTTGCTACTGCTTCCCATATTATGTCTTAAACCTAGTGTATGACCTACTTCGTGTGAAGACACAAAACGAATTAAATCACCCATTAAATCATCATCATATTTCATGCTGCGTGCACGTGGATCAACAGCTGATGTTTGAATCATGTACCAATCGTGTACAAGTTTCATAACGTTGTGGTACCAGCCAATATGGCTTTCTAAAATTTCACCACTGCGCGGATCGTGAACGTTTGGACCGTATGCATTTTCTGTTTCAGAAGCAAAATAACGAACTACAGAGTAGCGCGCATCTTCTAGGCTCATCGTCGTGTCATTTTCTGGCCACTCTTTACCTACAATTGCATTTTTGAAACCAGCGCTTTCAAACGCTTTTTGCCAGTCGTTGATACCTAAAATAAGGTGCTTGCGCCACTGCTTTGGAGTTGCAGGATCGATATAATAAATGATTTGTTTTTTAGGTTCAACGAGTTCACCTTTTTTCCATTTTTCTACATCAGCATCTTTTGGCTCTAATCTCCAACGAACTGCAAATTCTTTGTTTTCCACTTTTTGTTGGTTGTCGCCAAACACAACATAATCATCGGTAAAGAATCCAACACGCTTGTCTGCAATCCTTGCTGTCATTGGCTTTGCAGGAAGTAGTAAAAGAGAAGTGTTTAATTCAATAGTGATTGCATTGTTACCATTTGCTGTTGGAATAGAAGCAGTTGGTGCAGGGCTTGCACCACCAAATCCACCACCAGCTGCCGAAGAACCAAAAGTTTTTACAGTTCTGATTTCGGTGTTGATTGGATAACTAGAAATCTTGTCGATATAAGATCTGTCAGCAGAAATTTGTGTTAAGCTCAAAGAACGTTTTACTTGAGAACTTACACTTACCAAAGGGTTGTCACCTTTAAAGTAATCTGTAACGTCAATTACAACGCCTGAACTATCTTTTGAGAAAGCCGCAATAGGGAAAGCTGCAGCAATCGCGTTTAAGTTAGAGTTGGTAACCGCTTTGTAAATATCATCGGTTGGGTTTGCATTACTAATAAGTGCAATACCACGTAAAAAGATATTACTGCTAGGTCCTTTTTCGAAGGTCATGGTTTGTTGGTTGGCAATTTCACCACCATATACACCACGTCCGCCACCTACAGCAGGTACTTTAACGTAACGGGTTACCGCTAATATTTCACGGCCCATTAGGCTGTTAGGAATTTCAAAGTAGTACTTGTCTTCTACTTTGTGTACGGTAAATAAACCCTTTTGTGACACGGCTTTAGACGTAATCACATCTTTAAATGCTTTTGGAGCTTGACGCGCACCACCCATACCCGCCATACCAGCCATGCTTGGCATACCAGCTCTAGCACCAGGTGCTTGCGTGGAGTCTCTTTGTTGCGCGGTACCCATTGTTGTAACTAGGAGCGCCGCCGCGATAAAATAGTTTTTCATTGGTCAATTTAGTTGTTGAATAATGCTTTAAAGATAGGGTTGTAAATAATTCGGTGCTCTATTTTTTACACGAACTTGGATGAATGGCAAAATAAATTAAACAAATCGGTGAAAATTTGTGGATTTCTAAGGAATAAGCCTCTTATACTGAGGTATTTAGGACTTATTCATAAGGGTTAAAGTTATTTTTTAGTAACCAAATTTGGCTATTTCAATAAATTAACTAATTTGTAAGCCCAAAGGGTTTATTTGAAAAAATTTTACGTTTAAAATATTTTCAATTGAATCCAAAAGGAACAAATTTTTAAATCGGTTTTAATTATTTAAAAAACAAAAAATCTATCGAATCATGGCTGAGACAAAACCAACTGCAACAGCTGCAAAAAGTAGTTCAACTGCACAACCTAATAAAAGCAGTAACTTAGTTGCAACAATCGCTCCAATTGCTTGTATTATTGGCGGTTACCTTATTTGGCGCGTACTATTAGGAAGCGCTTCTAACTTTACAACTCCTGATCCTGATGCTAGCCATTGGTTTTGGCCTAACCACAAAGGACCAAAAGGAACTTTTACAAAAATGTATGAAGGTGGTATCATTGTACCTATCCTTATTGGTTGTTTATTAACTGTATTAACTTTCGTAATCGAAAGATTATTAACTGTTAATAAAGCTTCTGGTACTGGAAATATTGCTGAGTTTGTGCGTAAAGTACAATTCCATTTAGCAAACAAAGACGTTGAAAAAGCGTTAGCTGAGTGCGATAAGCAACAAGGTTCTGTAGGTAATGTAATGAAAGCGGGTCTTAAGAAGTACAAAGAAATGATTTCTAATACTGAGCTTACTACAGATCAAAAAGTATTAAACATTCAAAAAGAAGTAGAAGAAGCAACAGCGCTTGAACTTCCTATGTTAGAAAAGAACTTAGTGTTCTTATCAACTATCGCATCAGTAGCAACCTTATTAGGTCTATTAGGTACGGTAATGGGTATGATCCGTTCATTCTCTAAATTAGGTGACGAAGGTGGTGG
>CANEWV010000119.1 GCA_947442905.1 Chitinophagaceae bacterium
TCGTCGGGTCTTTTACCATTGATAAAATCAACTTTAATGAGTGCAAAATATTTTTCACCTTCTTTAGGAGGGCGAACAGCACCTTGCACGGTATCTCCAGTTTTTAAACCAAATAATTTTATTTGTGAAGGAGAAACATACACATCATCTGGTGATGATAAATAATTGTAATCAGAAGAACGTAAAAAACCATACCCATCAGGCATCATTTCTAATACGCCTTCACCCTCAATCATTCCTTCAAACTCAATATTAAATACTGGTTCTTTTTTATGAGGTCTTGGTGGGTGTTGACTTGGTGTTGTATTTTCTGGAGCCTGCGCTGCTTCTGCGTTTTCGGGCGCTTGTGCTGCGTCCGTATTTTCTGGAGCTGCCGCCGCTACTACTGCTGGCGCTTCTGTTTTTTCTGGACGCTCAGGTCTTGGATTTGCTTTTTTAATAGGTCTTGCTTTTTGCATTGGCGCTGCTGCTGGCGCTTCTTCACTCATCACTTCCGCTTCTTCGGTTCCATTACTTGTTTTTACAGTAACAGGCTTACGACCTTTTACGAGTGGCTTTTTTTTGCCATCATCTTTTGCAGATGCTTCGCTTACCGCTTGGCTATCTAATATTTTATAGATGAGCGCTTGCTTATCTAATTTTTTAAAACCTGTAATTTTTAAACCTTGTGCGATGTCTTGTAACGCTGGTAACAAAAGATCGTTTAATTGTAAAATGTCGTACATAAATAATTTGAAAATGAAATACTCTAGAATTGAGTTTAGGAATAACTAAAGAAAGGGTGATTTAAAATTTGATGGAAAGAAGATAACCTGAACTAGAGCAACTGAAGGCTCATCTGGCTTTGTTTCCATTGCAATGTTAACACAAAAATTACAAACACCCATAAATAATTGGCGGGAAAAACACGAATTAACGATTAGAATTTATTCGTAAATCCTTAATAATGAACCTGATAAAGAGGTTTTATAGGCTTTTAGCGCCGTAGTGGCTGGTCCATTTAAAACAGTGCCTGCCGTATTAAAATTGGATCCATGACCCGGGCAATAAAAACGGTTATTGCTATTTTGGTATTCCAATGTTACCGCTTGGTGTGTGCAGAGTGAACTTACTGCAATGAGCATACCCGACGAGGTTTTAGCGATGATCACATTATTGGTGGTATCTACATAAAAGCCACCCGCGTTTTGTAACACATTGTAGGGCGAACTAGAAATATTGATGGTAAAATCTACGGGTTTGTTAGGATTGGGGTTTGGCGTGCTGCCACCGCCGGTGTCACTAGATTTAGTACAAGAACCAAAACATCCCATCACAAGTAGCGCAGCGCCACTCATGCCTACTTGTTCGATAAAATCTTTTCTTTCCATGGTGTGATGATTTCGTATAGTGAATTTAACAAACTTTAGGATAGAATGTTTGCTTGTTCTACAAACAAATTATCTTTGCAGCCACTATGTTTAACAAAAGAACAAAAATTAAGGCCCTCTTAACAGGCAGCCTTACCGGTCAAACCGTAACCGCCATGGGTTGGGTACGTAGCTTTCGTAACAATCAGTTTATTGCCTTAAATGATGGTAGTACCAATCATAATATTCAGGTAGTAGCCGAATTAGGCCTATTAGATGACGCTACTTTAAAGCGCATTACAACGGGTGCTTCTTTAAAAGTAGAAGGCACACTGATTGAATCTTTGGGTAAAGGACAGTCTGTAGAAATAAAAGCAACTAGCGTAGAAATACTAGGTGATAGTGACGCGGAACAATATCCATTGCAGCCTAAAAAACACAGTCTTGAGTTTTTAAGAGAAATTGCACACTTGCGTTTTAGAACGAATACGTTTAGTGCTGTTTTCAGAATTAGACACGCACTCGCATTTGCAGTTCATCAATTTTTTAATGAAAAAGGATTTGTGTATTTGCACACGCCTATTATTACCGCAAGTGACGCAGAAGGTGCTGGTGAAATGTTTAGAGTGACAACATTACCCGTAGATGGTTCTGCACCAAAAACCGAAAGTGGCGATATCGATTTTTCACAAGACTTTTTTGGTAAAAGTACCAACCTAACTGTAAGTGGTCAATTGGAAGGAGAGTTAGGTGCCATGGCCTTTTCAGAGATTTATACCTTTGGCCCAACCTTTAGAGCAGAAAATTCAAACACCACAAGACACCTTGCAGAATTTTGGATGATCGAACCTGAAATGGCGTTTAGTGATATTGAAGACAACCAAAATTTAGCCGAAGAATTTATTCAATACCTGATTAAATATGCGATGGAAAATTGCGCCGATGATTTGGCGTTTTTAGATCAACGTTTAGCAGAAGAAGAAAAACAAAAACCAACAAACGAAAGACAAGAGTTTGGTTTAATTGAAAAATTAAAATTTGTTACGGATAGTAAATTTGAGCGCATCACCTACACAGAAGCGATTGCAATTTTACTAGACTCACCAGCGTACAAGAAAAAGAAATTTAAATACGACGTAAGCTGGGGCATTGATATGCAAAGTGAACACGAGCGTTACCTCGTAGAAAAACATTTTAAAAAGCCCGTTATTGTGACTGGATACCCAGCTGCTATTAAAGCGTTTTACATGCGCTTAAATGATGGTTGTGAGCCAGGCAAACAAACCGTTGCAGCTATGGATATTTTAGCGCCAGGTATTGGAGAAATTGTGGGTGGTTCACAAAGAGAAGAGCGCCTCGATAAATTAGTAGCGCGCATGGAAGAAATGCATATTCCTACACAGGAAATGAGTTGGTATTTAGATACCCGCCGTTTTGGTACCGTACCGCACGCTGGCTTTGGATTAGGATTTGAAAGAATGGTGCAATTTGTTACCGGCATGGGTAATATCAGAGACGTGATTGCTTTTGCGAGAACACCAAAGAATTGCGAATTTTAAAAAATATGGATTGAACTGTGGATTATATGTGAAATCCCCCTATTTTTGCTGCCCCGAATGGGAATGGTGCGGTAGCTCAGTCGGTAGAGCAAAGGACTGAAAATCCTTGTGTCGCCGGTTCGATCCCGGCCCACACCACAAAGCCTCAGTTTAAATTACTGGGGCTTTTTAATGCCCCTACAGTAATGAGCTCGTATGTTTTTTTAAGATTCTTTTTCCCAATGTTTTTACGCGGTCCGTTTTTTTAAAACCCCATACAATATCGCTGGCTTTTTTTCTAGACAGCTCTAAATCAACAATCGGTGACGGGTAGTCTTTATCAATGACACAATCATACATGGCCTGTTCAATGGCACTCATTTTCCAAGGTTCATGAATTAGTGAGGCCGGTACGTTTTTGAGTTCTTTGACCCACTGCTTTATAAAAAGCCCTTCACTATCATGTTCTTGCGAGTTTTTAACAGGGTTATAAATCCGAATGGTATTAATGCCGGTAACACCCGATTGCATTTGTAATTGCGGGTAATGAATACCTGGTTCATAGTCTAAAAATTGACGCGCTAAAAAATGCAGCTCCCGCCAATCCTGCCAAAGATTGTACACAAAAAAAGATACAACCATGGCTCTCATTCTAAAATTAATATATCCTGTTTCATGTAAAGAGCGCATGCATGCATCTACGATAGGAACACCCGTTTTTCCTTCCTGCCATGCAGTAATATAAGCTTCGTTTTTAGGTTTTATGATGGCATCATAGGCTTTATTTACGTGCTCAAATTCCATTCGACATTCGTCTTCAAATTTTTGAATAAAATGACAATGCCAGTGTAAGCGTGAAATAAAATTTGAAAGCGCGCGCTTGTTTTTGGCATTTGCATATGCAGCGCATGTGTATTGATACACGGAGCGCATACTTATGTTGCCATAGGCTAAGTAAGGAGATATCCTGCTACATCCCTTTCTACTCAATAGCGGTTTTGATATATGATAACTATAATTTTTGTGCCGGGCCTGAATAAAACTTTCTAAATAACGCCAAGCGGTTGTAGCACCACCTTTTTGAAAATTTGGATGCGGCGTTGAAATATTTTTTGACAAATCCGGTCCTTTCAGTGTTTCATATAGTTCCGGATTTAGTGTTAGCATATTCCAATCCTGTTCAGGCGTAATAGTAATGGGCGATGTCATGGTTTGTTCCCAGCGCTGCTTCCAATTTTTTCTTGACTTTAGTTTTCGAATAACGCCATGTATTTGAAATTCTTTCCAAATAATCTGATGCTCTTTACACAAAGATTGGATGTCTAAATCCCGGTCGTAGGTTTTTTTATTACCTACTTCTATATGTGAATAGATGTTTTGAATATCGTAAACTTCTAGTAAACCTAATAGTACAGGTTTCACTTCGTTATGAAAATAATAGAGCCTTGCATTTTTTTTATTGAGTTCCAATTGCATGTCAACAATGGATTCGTAAACAAATCGCCAATGCCTTTCGTCACTATCCTCTCCTGCCATAATAGACGGCTCAAAACAATAAAATAAAAGCGTTGGGATGCCTTCATGAAGCGCTGCTACTAGTGGCTCATGATCGGTTAACCGAAGGTCTCTTTTAAACCAAACAATATTAATTTTTTTCTTATCCAAAATAATTGGTTTGGTCTTTTTTCTTTACCGAATCGTAATCGTTTTTCGCTGCACCGAATGTGCCGAAAAAATACCAAGTGCGCCACCCTCTATATTGGACGGCGGATTAGATGGAGCGGTTCCACCACCGGGTCCTGCGCCAGATTGAAGGTTTAAACTATAATAATAGGTATAGCTTGTATTTGAAATGCATTGCATTTCTACAAAAACGTTATCACGTGGTTTGATTTTTAAATTATCGTCACCACCGCGTAATGGTCGTTGATTTACTTTTCCATTATTAAGGTTGTCATTGAACACATGAAAAGTTGGGTCGATGGTGTCGTTGATTTTTTGAATAAATCGGTAACTGTTACCTAGTGTTACAGGATCAGCATATACTGGAATAACACTGTATCTAATTTCTCCATTAAAAGGAAAAGTATTAATGCGAAGGCTATCGAAATTAACTTTTAGTGGCATGGTAGCAGAAGCGGTATATTTTTTTTGATCTACCAAAACTTCTAAATTGTAGGTTCCGCCTTCAATGCCTTTTATTTTTTGTGTTTTATAAAGACCATTGCTTACAAGTTGTAAACTGTCTTTAACACCCGCTTGATCAGTAATGATTACGCGGGCATTATTTACACCATTTATACGCGTTGGATTGCCTACAGGTGTAGTCATCGAAAGCTGCACAAAATAAGGCCCCGCCTGATCTGTAATGCTACCATCAATAACGAGCACTGGTTTGTTATCATCTAGTACCAAGCTAATTTCTTTGTCGCATCCAATAAGTATTGTAGTAAAAAACGCTAGAATAAATAATATTTTTTTCATGCCTAAAATTTAAATTGATAGGTTACACTTGGTACCCATTTAAAAAGCGCCGTTCTAATAATTTGTGTTCTAGTAGGATCATTAGGGTCGTCTTTAAAACTAATGCGGTACGCATTTTCTCTACCATACACATTGTACAAACTAAAATTCCAAGAGCCGTGCATTCTTTTGGTTTTATTTTTTTCATAAGTAGCACTAAAATCTAGACGGTGGTATGCCGGCATACGATTTGCGTTTCTTGCAGCGTATTGATAAAGGGTTTGACCCTGTAGATTATATTTTCCGGTAGGATACGTTACCGCGTCGCCGGTGTTATAAACAAACACACCAGATATAGACCAGCGATCGTTTAAATCATAAATCCCTACTACCGATATATCATGCGTTCGATCCTGACGGGCGTTGTACCAATTGTTACCATTGATCCCTTCAATTTTTCTTTCTGTTTTAGAAAGCGTGTAGCCAATCCA
>CANEWV010000120.1 GCA_947442905.1 Chitinophagaceae bacterium
CACAATCCAGAATTTACCGTGCTAGAATGGTACACCGCCTACAAAGATTATTTCTGGATGATGGAAACCACCGAGCAATTATTTGAAAAAATTGCCTTGGCTTTACACGGTACTACGGTAGTTACAGTGGGTGATAAAACCATTGACTTTAAAGCGCCCTTTAAGCGCATTAGTATCCATGACGCCATTAAAGAAAATACAGGTATCGATGTAAGTGGTTTAGACGAAGAAGGATTAAGAGGCGTATGTAAACAATTACATATTGATGTGCCTACCAATATTGGAACAGGTAAGCTCATTGATGAGCTTTTTGGTGCGACATCGGAACATACATTTATTCAGCCTACATTTATTATTGACTATCCGGTAGAAATGAGTCCTTTAACCAAGAAGCACCGCTCTAAGCCCGGACTTGTTGAGCGTTTTGAGCTCATGGTAAATGGTAAGGAAATTGCCAACGCTTATTCTGAATTAAACGACCCTATCGATCAGCGCGAACGTTTTGAAGAGCAAATGAAACTGATGGAGCGTGGTGACGATGAAGCGATGTTTATAGACCACGACTTTTTACGTGCACTAGAGTATGGCATGCCACCTACTGCAGGTATTGGTATTGGGATAGACCGTTTGTGTATGATGATGACCAACCAACCTTCTATACAGGATGTGTTGTTGTTCCCTCAAATGCGCCCCGAAAATCCAGCCAACTAAAAACAGCTAGATACTTTTATACAAAGAGATTTATACAAAGAGGTCGTTGAATAATTGCCCTCCAGGCACTACTGCGTAGTGGTCTAAATTAGTAATACCTTCTTTGGCAAGTACTTCTTCGTCGGTAAAGGTATTGCCTGTGCAATCAGTTGCCTTTTGCTTTAAAATATAGTACGCCGCATCGGCCATGATATCTGTGGTACGGCTCATGTTGGCAAGCGCCTGGCCACCTAATAAGTTTCGAACAGCAGCGGTATCAATGGTTGTTTTTGGCCAAATGGCATTGGAGGCAATACCAGCAGCCTTAAACTCCTGCGCCCAACCTATTGCTAGCATACTCATGTTGTACTTGCTAATGGTATATGCTACGTGTGGACTTAACCACTTTGGATTCATGTTAATGGGTGGAGAAAGGGTAAGTATATGTGGGTTGTTTCCTTTTTTTAAATACGGCAAAGCATGTTTCACAACTAAAAAAGTACCGCGTACATTAATGCTATGAATAAGATCAAACTTTTTACTTTCTGTTTGTTCGGTTCCTGTTAGTTGAATAGCAGAAGCGTTGTTAATCACAACATCGATGCCGCCAAATGTTTCTGCGGCTTTTGCAATTGCGGCCTGTATTTGATCTTCAAATCTAATATCTACTTGTACAGCCAAACACTTACCACCAGCAGCTTCTACCTCGGCAGCAGCAGAATAAATCGTACCTCCAAGGCGTGGATCTTCGGTAACACTTTTTGCAGCAATAATAATATTCGCGCCTTCTTTTGCAAGCTTAATGGCAATGGCTTTTCCAATACCCCTGGTTGCACCAGTAATGAGTACCGTTCTATTTTTAAATGGCATACGTACTGTTTTATTTCCAGCCTAAAAACTGGGTAATGAGTGTTTCAGTTTCCGCACAGGCAGTAGCTAAATCATCATTAACAACGCAGTGGTTAAACTGATGGCTAAATGAAATTTCGTAACTCGCTTTGTTAAGTCTAGTGGCTAAACTTTCTGGCGTTTCTGTACCTCTTAAAGATAATCTTTTTTGAAGGGCTTCGATACTTGGTGGTAAAATAAAAAGCGATAAACTATTATGCGCAAACTCTTGCTGCACGTGCACTGCGCCTTGTACGTCAATATCGAGCATCGGAATTTTTCCAAGACTCCATATGCGGTCCAGTTCTGATTTTAGGGTGCCATAATAACTTCCCTCATACACCATTTCCCATTCTATAAATGCGTCTTCGTCAATTTTTTGTTTGAAATCATCAACACTCATAAAATGATAATCGACACCATTTACTTCCTGTCCACGAGGGGCTCTGGTAGCCGCCGATATAGAAAAAGAAAGCGCCGGATATTTATCTAGTAGATACCTTGTAATGGATGTCTTACCCGCGCCGGAAGGCGCGGTAAGGATAATTAATTTTTGCAAACCTTTTTCCATGATTACAAAGAAACGCTTTTTAGTAATAATGCTATCTGATCCCCCCTAAATTATCCAACTTGTCTTTTCTGCAGCGGTCCCATTTCTTTTGCCTTCCGCTTTTGGTGCATCCGAGTAGCCAAGGTACAATAGCCCCATCACCACATCATCTTCTGCAAGGCCCCAAAAACTTTTGAGTGCTGGATGGTGTGTCATGCCGCCCGTGCTCCAAAGAGCACTGATACCAAGGGCTTCGGCGCCTAGTAGTATGTTTTGCATGGCCGCGGCGGTAGCCGCGATTTCTTCTACTAAAGGTATTTTTGCGGGTACCTGCCTTTGCATATACACGCCTATAATATGGGAAGTTTGGCTCCCCAATTGTTGCAGGTTTTCGAATTTAGCAGTGGTAAACAGTTCGGGATCTGTGTTTGTTTTGTAGAGCGCCGCGTGGGCTTCGCAAAATGTTGCAACGCCATTACCAGCATATACTTTAAATCGCCATGGTTCTGTTCTGCCATGTGTAGGCGCCCAGTGTGCGAGGTTTAATAAATTAGTAATTAATTCGTCTTCAATTTTTGCGCCATTAAATGAAGCAGGCTTACTTGATCTTCTCGATAAAATAATTTCAGAAAGCGTATTGATTTTTTCCATGCTGTAAATGTAAGTGCGTTATCTTATATTTATAACACAATAAATTTTAGTTATGTTTTGTAAACGCGCTTCTATTCTATTTATTTTGATTGCTGCTGTTGGTGTAGTAACGGCGCAAACTACTGGTACCACAGTGTTTGAGTCGGGCACAGAAGGTCATAAAATTTACCGTATACCAGCAATTATAAAGCTTCCAAACAAAAATTTGTTGGCATTTTGCGAAGGGCGTGTTAACGGTGGTGGTGATTTTGGCGACATCAATATTGTACTTAAAAAAAGTACCGATGGAGGCGCTACCTGGTCTGCACTTTCAACCGTTATTGATTATGATAAATTACAAGCTGGTAATCCAGCGCCTGTAGTGGACGTTACAGATCCGCGTTATCCTAAGGGGCGTGTTTTTTTATTTTATAATACAGGCAATAATGATGAATATTCGATGCGAATGGCAAAGGGTATTCGGGAAGTTTGGTATGTAACATCAGAAGATGGTGGTGATACCTGGTCTAGCCCTACTAATATTACAGCGCAAGTACACCGCCCGAACCAACCGGGCGTGAATAAGGCCTATTCATTTAAAGAAGACTGGCGTAGCTATGCCAATACGCCGGGCCATGCCACACAGTTTAATGCTGGCACTTATAAGGGCCGCATCTATGTTGCCGCAAATCACTCTTCAGGTCCTCCACAAAAAAACTTCGAAGATTACAATGCGCATGGTTTTTATACCGACGACCATGGCCAAAGCTTTTCGCTAGCGAGTATTGTTTCATTACCCGGAAGTAACGAAGCAACTGCTGCTACTTTAAGTAATGGTAGGCTCATTTTAAATGCACGCAATCAAGCAGGCACAGTTAAACTAAGACATATTTCTTTTAGCAATGATGGCGGGGTAAGTTGGCAAGAAAATTATTTTGATTCAAGTTTAGTAGATCCTGTAAACGAAGGGTCCATTCTTGAAGTAGGACATAAAAAAGGAAAAACAATACTGGCATTTTCTAATGCTGCCGATGCAAAAAAAAGAGACAACCTAACACTTCGCATTAGTTATGACGAAGGAAAAACTTGGACGAGTAATTCCACAAAAAATAAAGCCATTGTAATTGCAAAAGCGCCAGAAAATTACAAAGGAGATTACGCTGCTTATTCAGACCTTGTTGCATTAGACGCAAAACGAATTGGCGTTCTTTATGAAAAAGAAAACTACAGTAAAATTGTGTTCACCATTTGTAATTGGAAATAAAACTAGTAGCGTTTTTTAAAGCCACCACCACTGCGGTTGTCGCGACCACCTTGGCCATTACCTTGTCCGCCACCGCCAGGTCTATTGCCGCCACCACCACTGCTGCGACCCCTGTTGTTATTGTTGTTGCGGTTGTTTCTACCTCCAAAATTTTGCTGCCAACGACCACCATTATTGCGGCCGCCGCTTCCGTAATCATCTCTTTCAAAATTTTGATTGCGGTGTTTAATATATGGCGTGTTGCTAAATTCTAATTGACCACCAGTGATGGTGTCTAGTTCACTTCTAATCGCATCATCATGCACAAGTTCTTTGTGCCAGTTGCTGTAAGCAAGCTTCATGTAATAAGCGATATGATGTGCGAAGCCAGCCTTTTTTTCTGGGTCTTCTTGTGCAAGTGCTTTATTGATTACCACTTCTAAATTTTTTCCCAAGTGCGCATATTTTGGATGACGCTTTGGATAAGGAAGTGGATCTGGTTTTAATTTGTACGTTTCTTTTTGTGGAATCGGATACGGGCTATCAACATCTAATTTAAAATCACTGATAAAAAATAAGTGATCCCATAATTTATGTTTGAAATCTTCTACGTTTTTTAAATGCGGATTTAAAAATCCCATCAGTTCAATAACGCCTAGTGCTTGTTGCTGACGTTTTGCTCTGTCTTCGATTGTGAGTAAATATTCAACCATCCTTTGTACGTGACGGCCATATTCTTTCATTCCTAAATAGTTTCTTCCAGTATTGTAGTCCATGTAAATCTTGGTGTAATGTAAAAAATTGTAGTCCCTACTAAACCTGTAATGGTTGTGTAATTATTACGTAGGGTAGGGCAAATGTATGAAATAGTGGCTTTAAATCATTTTTTAATCAGTGGCGAAGGCTGTTTATCTTTGGGAAATGGAACAGATTCTGCAACAAATTGAGGCCTACAAGTCTGAAATGGCTGCTTTTGAAGCTACAACCCCCGATGCGGTTGAGGCTTTTCGTATTAAGTACTTGGGAACCAAGGGTTTAGTAAAGTCGGTGTTGGGTGAAATGAAAAATGTACCCCCCGATCAGCGTAAAGAATTTGGCCAGGTTTTAAATGAATTTAAAGCTTTTGCAGAAGCTCGTTATGAGGCTTTACAGGGCGCTGCGGCTCCAATAAGTGCTGCGGCAAGTTCAGGTATTGATTGGTCATTACCTGCAGATCCTACCGAAGTGGGTACCCGTCATCCTTTAAGTATTGTGCGCGGACAAATGGTTTCTATTTTCAGAAGATTAGGTTTTGCCGTTGCAGAAGGTCCTGAAATAGAAGACGATTGGCACAATTTTGGTGCCATGAATTTGCCAGAAGATCATCCTGCTAGAGATATGCAGGACACGTTTTATATTCAACAAAATCCAGACTGGTTATTGCGTACACATACCAGTAGCGTTCAGGCTAGAGTGATGGAAACACAAAAGCCACCTATCAGGGTTATTTGTCCGGGCCGTGTATACCGTAACGAAACCATTAGTGCACGTGCGCATTGTTTTTTTCATCAGGTAGAAGGTTTATATATCGATGAAAATGTAAGCTTTGCAGACCTTAAGCAAACACTTTATTTTTTCGTACAAGAAATGTTTGGCAAAGACGTGAAAGTGCGTTTTAGACCTAGTTATTTCCCTTTCACAGAGCCAAGTGCCGAGATGGATATCAGTTGTCAAATTTGTAGTGGCAAAGGATGTAATATTTGTAAGCACACGGGTTGGGTAGAAATATTAGGTAGTGGCA
>CANEWV010000121.1 GCA_947442905.1 Chitinophagaceae bacterium
CCGTACAAGACATTTGCAAAGAACTGGCGCAAAAAGGCTTTTCCACTGCAAACAGACAAATCTATAACGACCTCGTACAACTCGAAAAAAACTATTTACGCAATAACCAAGCATTACAAATTACAACTGGGCAGCACAATCAAAGAACCTATAGACTTGTATATACCGATATTTCTATCCCTGTTACAGGGTTTGACGTAAACTCCTATCAGTTGAGTAGGCTTTCTATGACTACTTATATTACAGAAGGTCGCGGCGAGTCAATCAACAAATTTAGAGACATCGTTGCAAAAAAAATAATGCACTTAGGCAAAACTAAATACGCTGCACTTACACTTGAACAAAACTTTAATTCACATTTTTTCGAAAGAAAATATACCACGGATTTTAATCAAATGTCTGAAGATATTATTTGGTCGATTGCAAATAATAAAATTATTGAAATCATTGATGTTTATGGAGACGCCACCAATGTATCATCAGATATCACATACCCATTTAAATTAAAGCCACTATTACTTGTATACCATAATGGCGCTTATTACACAGCAGGCTTTATCGCAAAGAATAACTTATTTATAACCATTGATTTGTCCAAAATAGTAGCTTACAATATTACCAATCAAACTTTTGCGCATAAAAAATTGCTGCCAATTGCTAAAGCGGAACTACAAAAAAGATTTGGCTTAACAGGCAACATTGATAATGAAGTGTATGACATAGAACTTGAATTTTCTAGTATCACTGGCGAATTTATGAGTCATTACAATTGGCATCCAACACAAAGCTTTACACAATTAAAAAATGGCAACTACCGCATGAAAATGCACTGCGGCATCAATAGAGAATTATTTGGCTGGATATTTAGATGGATGGGGAATGTAAAAATTATTGGACCCAATAAACTAAAAGACCTCTACTTACAACAACTAGATATTATCAATAAAAATTATAGTAGCGATCAACGCCTAAACTATTCCAATATTTTTAAGCCGTCGGAAAAGTAATTTAATACCGCAGCATCTTGGTTTCATTAACTGCTTCAAATAATGCAGTATAATCTACCCAAGCGCCATCGATTTTTACTTTTTTAGCTATGAGCCGAATGCCATGGCTATAATCGACATACCAGTTTACATGCCCAGCATATACTGGCTGAATAGGTTTGCCATCAAGTGTATTCCACCCATAAATAGCGACCCTGTTTGGCCTCTGGTGCTCTAGCACTTTATTACTGAGTACCACATCTTTTTTAATACCAGCAATCAGCCCTTTTTTATTTTTTCGTTGCCCCTCAATCATTAAATGATGCTGCCACATAGTAATGGTACTATCCCTAAATGCATACATAGGTACAGGTGCTAATTTTACCGTACTGGCTTTATAAATAGCATCTACGATAGAAGGTGTAGGCAAAAAACATCCGTAGGCATCAGCAATTTTTTGAGCCGCCATAGGTGTTATAGGAACCCGCGCCCAACTGCTGTTTGTGCCTACCATAAAATAATCGGGGGCCACATAAAAAGTAGCTTCCACTTCTTTGCCATCAGCCGCTTTAAAGGTGGTAGTAACCGGCACATAATTGAAATAAAAATCAGGCACCTGTCCGGCCATAGCATATTCAAGCGCCAACGAATCACGCTCCCGCCAATTATAACTTACGGCTTGTTTAAAAAAAGCTTCGCCAGTGCGTAAATCATTATATACTGCATGTGGCAACTTAGCCGGTCGCATGTTTTTAGTTGAAACACAAGCGCAAAAAAACAATCCAATAAGCAGCAAACTATTTTTCAATGGATCTAATTTTTTGTTCGATAGCGAGTGTAATTCTGTAAAATCCTAAGTCGGTCATGTGCGCACCATCAACCGTTGCTTCACCATCGTCGCCAATTAAATTTTTGGTTTCTAAATAATGCAAATTACGCATCCCTTCTTTTTTTAAAAGCGCGTATGCATTTTTAAATATTTGATTGACCTCATTAATTTTTTGCCTAGTTACCAAATTAAATTTAGCAGTTGGATACATGATATTTTCAATTAGTAAAATAGGAACGCCTGGTTTTAAAGCATGCAGTTGACGCAAAAATGGAACTGTTTTTTGCTCGGCCATTGCAGGTGTTAAATTAGGCCCACAATCAATCACATACATAGAAGCATCGATACCTGACATAATCACAGCCAGCATAGAATCGAGTTGACCATTTCCACTAAATCCTAAATTTATGGTTTCCCGTTTTAACCGGCGTTCTAGCAGTGCTGGATAGGCCATCCCCGGGCGCATGGCAGAAGCACCTTGCACAATAGAGGTACCGTATACAACGAGTGGCTTTTGCCCTTCAAAATAATTTTGTTGTGGCTTATGAATACTAGCACCTTCTTCGATACCAATAAAAAGCGAATCGCAGGTTTCATAATCAGGTAAATACAATAAGTATTGACGCATGGTTCCGTCCATTTCTTTTACCAAATTACTTTCTTGGTAGACAGGGGCATTTGGTTTTCCTACACCCGCAAAATACCAACTACCATTATCTAGTCCATAAAGGTCTAGCCCCTTTACCAGTGTGCCTGCTACGTGCTGAAAAACAACCGAAGATCCGGTTTTCCATTTGGCAGAAATTTGTTTGGCATTGGTTTCAAAATAGACAGCAAACCCAGTAGGATTTTTACTCAAATCCCATACAGGTTTACGGAGTAAGTTTTTGATCGTATCCGGAAAGCGTTGATACACAGTTTGATTTGGCATGGGCCTACCTAACAATGTAAAATCCTGCATATCGTAATAAACAGTTTTAGTTTGCGCAGTAGCACAAAACGAGGTGATCACTGCAAACAAAAGCGTCAAGCAATATTTCATGCTTCAATTTAATCTTTTTTAGTAAATACCATGTCCACTTGGGCCTTACCTTTGCAAAAAATACCCCCAATGATGCGTCTGGTACTAGCAAGTTTAATTTTTATTGTAAGTATTCCTGCTATAGCACAAAAGACTGAGCTTTCTGAAGTAGTGGTTACAGCAAGCATGCTGCCACAACAAGAAAAAGAAACGGGACGTAACATTGTTAGCATCAAAGGATCTAGTTTACAAAACCTCCCCATCAGTAGTATAGACGAACTACTCAAATATTTACCTGGTATTGAAACCCAGCAACGTGGCCCTGCCGGTACGCAAAGCAATATCATTATTAGAGGAGGCACTTTTCAACAAGTACTCGTAATTATTGATGGCATCCGAATCAATGATCCACTTACGGGTCATTTTAATGGCTACATACCACTTCACCCAAGTGATATCAATAGAATTGAAATTATTAAAGGTGCTGCTTCTGCTATTTATGGTTCAGACGCTATTGGAGGCGTTGTAAATATTATTACCAACGGGCTACAACAAAAAAACAACCACAAACTAAGTGTTGGTAGCAAATGGGGAAGTTATAATTCACGTTCTAATAATTTTTGGTGGGGTGTACAAAAACAAAAATGGAAACTAAGTCTGTCTTCACAACAAAACAAAGCCGATGGTGAACCATTAAGAGGCACCACCGGGTATTTTAATAATACATTTTACGCTGTTAATTTCAATTACATGTTTGCATCAGATTGGAAACTACATATTTTACACACCAACGATAGCAGAGATTTTAATGCCCAAAATTTTTATACCACTTTTAAAAGTGATACTGCTTTAGAAATAGTGAAAAGCAGTTGGACACAAACAAGTTTACATAAGCAATATGCACATACCACTGTAAAATTTGATGCTGCTTATAAAAACTTATCAGACCGCTTTAGATTTAGCCCGGCCGGTAGTTTCAATGAAAATAAAACGTCTTTATTTGTTGCGCAAGGAACCGTTCAGTTTTCACGAAATCCCGATCATCAAATTGTTACAGGTGCTCAGTGGATCCATAAAAAAATTAGATCCAACGACAGGGGCAATCATGAACTAGCGCATGGTGGCGCATTTGTAATTGCTACACATAAACTTTCTAAAAATATTTTTATCAACGAGAGCCTTCGATTAGATTGGGATCAGAGCTATGGCTGGGTGATTATTCCGCAGGTAAATGCATCTTGGGTAAAAGGAAGTCTTACAACACGCGCTTCTATTGGTAAAGGCGTTCGTGACGCCGATTTTACAGAGCGTTATAACAACTACAATAAAACGCTTGTTACCTCTGGCAGCATTGGTAACCCTTACTTACAAACAGAAAAATCTTGGAGTTACGAACTTGGTGCCGATTATAGAATGGGTGCTCATTTTAAATGGGGCGCTACCGTATTTTTTAGAGATCAAAACAACCTAATTGATTGGACCCCTACGCCGTATCCTATGATGCCGCGCCAATCTAATTTAATCATCACCGGAAACTATTCGCTTGCTAGCAATATATCGTCGGTACAAACAAAAGGTATCGAAACGGATCTTACCTACAACAAAAAATGGGATGAAGATGTCGAATTAAATATTAGTACAGGACTGGTATGGCTTGCTTCTACTAGCCCTAATAAAACACCTTCATTTTATATTTCGTCTCATGCCAAGTTTTTATGGAATGAGCAAATTGTATTTAGAGCGCGTCAATTACAATTATCCGTAAACAGTGTGTACAAAATAAGAAATGCACAAACAGCGTCTGCTATCAATGCGGTACTCTCAACTAATTATTTTTTAGTAAACACTAAATGTGCCTACCTCCTTAAAAAAAGAAGTAGTAATGTGTTTGTAGAAATAACAAACGTAACCAACACTACATACTCCGATTTATTGGGCGCTATTATGCCAAGCAGATGGATTGCTGCAGGTTTTCAACTACAGTTATAATTAGATTTTTTGTAAGAGGCCTGGCTTTTCTTGATGTAGTTTATAAATTAGTTCACCAAACAAAGTGTTAGCCCAAGCAAACCATTTACGTGTAAACTTGGTGGCGTCGTCTTTATGGAATGATTCATGCATAAATCCTGTGCCCGCATGCGTTTGTATTAAATTTCTAACGCAGTGTGTAATTTCTTTATCATCCACACTTGTAATGGCGCGTAAAATAATACTCATTGGCCAAATGGTATCGGCTCCTGTGTGCGGACCACCAATACCTTCGCCGGCTTTGCCTTTATAAAAGAATGGATTATTTTCTGATAGCACCACTTTACGTGTATTTAAATAAAGTGGATTGTTAGGTTCAATAGCGCCAAGGTATGGAAGCGATAATAAGGAAGGCACATTGGCGTCATCCATCATATGAAAACTACCATAGCCATTTACTTCAAAACCAATAATTTTTCCAAAACTTTGGTGCTGGATAATACCATGTTTTTGAAATGCAGCTTGCACCTGTGCTTTTAAAGCAAGTGCTCTTTTAGCAAGTGCCGGTTCATTAACAGATGGCAATTGAAGTAGCTCTGCCATCTTACCTAAAATATTAATGGCAAACATATTACTAGGCACTAGGTAAGGAAGTAAGGTGCAATCGTCACTAGGTCTGAATGTTGAAACAATTAAACCACAAGGTTTTACTGGATACCCATAACCACTTAAAGGCACACCATCGGTAGCCCATGCCGTTGTGCGCTGAAAACTATAAGGGCCATTGCCATCAAAGCGCTGCTGTTCGGTAAAAGTATCGAGTATTAATTTTTGCGCAGCTTTCCAATCGGCGTCAAAAACAGAAGTATCTCCTGTTTGCTTATAGTAACCATGCGCCAGTCTTACCGGATAACAAAGGCTATCAATTTCCCACTTGCGTTCATGAATACCAGGTTTCATCTTAGTA
>CANEWV010000122.1 GCA_947442905.1 Chitinophagaceae bacterium
CCTCTAGTTACGGCGGTGGATAATAGCTCTGGCAGTACCGTATGGGAAATAGGCACACTATTTAAGCGAAAGCCCATTCGGTTGCTTTGCATGTCTATTTCAAATCTTTTACTTTCAAAACTGTCTATTTCCTGTTTTGATAATACAGTAAAGTTGGGTCCTTGTATGCAACGAATGATATTGGAACGGTAAAATTCCTGCGTATTTGCAGTCCAACCTAGTGTTAATGCATGTAATTGTCCCACCCCTTCAAAGTGATAACCAAATGATGCTACGGTATTTAAAACATCGTTTTTTAAAAGCCTTCCTTTTTTACTTTCAAATCCACCTTGCACGGCTAGATAAATTCTAGCTCCATTAGCGCGCGTGTTAAATGATAGTTTTGATCCAGCATTTACAATAATGGGTTGATTGGCATACACGGTTTCGTTATCTAATGTAGCTGCATTTACAGCACCTGTAAATGCAAAAATGGTTTCTTTATGAAACAAAATCTCTGCGGCAGGAATATGCATTTCTAAAGTAGTAGCTTCTCTTTTGTTTCCCACAAGTGCATTGGCAACCGCATGCGCTACCATATCCATAGAACCGCCCGGACTAAACCCTTCCTGTTGTTTTCCATTTTTTGGTAAACCCTGTAAGCTGTCTAAAATTCCTGCTTTTGTAATTTGAATACTCATTGTTTATTTAGTTTTTCAAATTCAAAAAGAGAAATGGCATTAAATTTTACAAAGCTCCCGGGCTTTAGTAAAATATTTTCGTTTTCATCTATTAATGGAACTGGCGTTTTACCAATAATTTGCCATCCACCAGGTGAATCACTTGGGTATATACCTGTTTGAACGCCAGCAATACCAACACTTCCAGCCTTTACAATTGGCCTTGGACTTTCATGTCTTGGTGTTTGAATGGACGGATCTACAATACCCATATAAGCAAAGCCAGGTAAAAATCCATTCATAAAAACACGATATGTAGTAGC
This sequence comes from Chitinophagaceae bacterium, assembly GCA_947442905.1. The sequence goes on from CANEWV010000122.1 coordinate 983, forward strand.
CGTATGTAATTCAATAACTTCTTGTATAGTTAGGTTATGTTTTTGTGCAACTGATTCGATATCGAGACCCAAAGTTTTATCGTAACAAACTGGAATGATAATTTCTTTTTTGTTTGCCCCGGTGTCATTAACATGCTCTGTTAGATTAACTTCCATCCATTTTTTGATCACTGAACTAACGGATTGGATATTTTCTTTTTTTAATTGCTGCTCGTACACCTTCATATAATCGTAAACAACGGTAATAGAACTGTAGGCAGGGATAATGTCTGTAACGCCTTCCAATTTATTTTTTAAAAGCGATGTCATTAGCATGTATACCCTATCATTTGTTGCTACACTAATAGGTCCACCAAAATCAAGTGTAACCGCTTGATCTGATACCGAATAAATTTGATAAGAATGCGTGGCAGACATAACCTCAAATTACACCAACTATTTCATAATAAACCGTTACATTTTTTTGTTAAATAATTTTAGTGCTCCAATAGGTGGAGGACGCTCCGCGTATCTTTGATTTCTAAAATTTTACGTATGAATGAATTTGTTTTGTATGCTTCCCTTGCCGTTAGTAGCCTATCGCTTTTACTTGTGATCCTGCTTCTTATAAAATCCAATAGTGGCGCAGGTTTACAAAGCGAAATGGCCGTACTACAATCTAAAATTGCCCAACTAGAACATTCTATAAAAACAGATTTTAGCATGAATAGAACGGAAATCAACAACAGACTACAATCTGGACTTGATAGCCTAATTCAAAAAACAGATGCCAATCATAAACTCAATAGAGATGATTTGAGAACAGGCTTAATTGATTTAACGCAAGAGCTTAAAAATAAATTTACCGACCTAACAGAAGGTCAATCTAAACTGGTGCAACAAACTGAAAAAAAGCTAGAGCAAATGCGCGAAACAGTAGACGAAAAGCTTCAAAAAACGTTGAATGAAAGACTGGGTCAATCCTTTGAAGCGGTGGGTAAGCAATTGGAAGCCGTCCAAGTTGGTCTTGGAGAAATGAAAACACTGGCAAATGATGTAGGTGGATTAAAAAAAGTGTTGAGTAACGTTAAAATGCGTGGTGGCATTGGTGAAGTGCAGCTAGCCATGTTATTAGAGCAGATTCTAGCACCAGAGCAGTATGCGGCCAATGTTAAAACCAAACAAAACAGTGCAGATATTGTAGAATTTGCCATTAAACTACCTGGGCGAGATGATAACAACAAACAGATATGGCTTCCTATCGATGCTAAATTTCCTAAAGATGTCTATGAGCAGTTACAAACTGCTTATGACACTTCTGATTTACCTCAAATAGAAATAGCGCAAAAAAATTTAGAGCAAACCATTAAAAAAATGGCTAAAGATATTTCTGATAAGTACATTGATCCTCCTAATACCACCGATTTTGGCATTTTATTTTTACCATTCGAAGGTATTTATGCCGAAGTGGTAAGAAAAGCTAGCTTACTCGAAGATTTACAGCGCAATTATAAAATAGTAGTGACGGGTCCAAGCACGCTAGCCGCCATTTTAAATAGTTTACAAATGGGCTTTAAAACACTGGCTATTCAAAAGCGAAGTGGTGAAGTCTGGAAAGTGCTTGGCAATGTAAAAACGGAGTTCGAAAAATTTGGCGGCCTAATTGAAAAAGCGCAAGGCAATATTCAAAATGGTCTCAAGCAACTTGATGAAGTAGTGGGTGTGCGTACCCGTGCCATTCAGCGTCAATTAAGGGATGTAGAGGTTTTAAATGATGCACCAGATAGTTTAAATGCCCTCGAAAATCAGGGCATAACGCTTGATTAAGGTATATTTAAAAATGCACGAATGGCTGCAGCTACTTTGGTAGGCGTTTCTTCCATTGGCGCATGTCCAACATTCATTAACACAACAAGTTTACTTCCTTTGATGTCTTTATTAAAAAGATATGCATTGGAAACGTTGATGAGCTGATCCTGATCGCCCCAAATAATAAGTGTTGGAATAGTAATTGTTTTTATAGGCGCAGGGGTTGGTTTAAAGCCGGCCTTAAAAATAGAGAGTGCCGCTTTTCTGTTACCCTCTCTTAATAGTAAATCGTGGTAACGGTTAATAGATTCGTCATTGATTTTAGTTTTATCTACAAAAACACCCTCTAAACTTTTTTTGACTAAAAATTTAGGCGTTACCCATAATAATAAATTATTGATAACAGGCATACTTGCAATTTTAAAACCAAGAGATCCCTTTTCATTTTTTTTGGGATACCCACTTGCGTCAAGTAATATTAACTGTTGCACACGCGATTTGTTATATAATGCGTAATGCCATGCAATGCTTCCCCCTAGTGAGTTTCCAGCTACAATACAAGATGTAACTTTTAATTTTTCTAATACCGAATCTACAAAAATGTTATAGACATCTGCATTGTATGTGTTTTCTTTATTGGGCCCGGTTAACCCAAAAGCAGGTAGGTCAAAACGAATAATTTTCTTTTTGTCTTTTAGAAGCAGTGTTAAACTATCCCAGGTATGAAGGGATGCCGATGTTCCGTGTATTAGCACAAGTGGAACCGTATCTGACTCGGGCCCTTCTATTGTATAATGTACCTGCATACCTAGCACAGGCAAAAATTTTGATTCTTTGCTCGTATAAATAGGCAGTAGTGTTTCTAATTTTTTATCTGATTCTGCTAGCGCCAAAATTCCAACAATAACAACTATTAAAATTGTAATAATTCCTATCCCAGTATATTGTATAATCTTTTTCATGAAAGTTATTGTTTATGGGCTTCTATAGATTCTTTAATTGATCTAACAAAATCAGCAGGGGCTATTGGTTGTTCATGACTCCAGCGCTTCAAAATATTTCCTTCGGCATCTGTAATGATGGTATAAGGAGCTAGCATTTTATTGTTAAAGCGTTCAAGTAGTATTGAATTGTGGTAAAATTGTTTTTCGCTATCACCAGTCCGCTCTATCCCTAAATCTACTTTTAATAATACAACCTCTTTGTTCGCATAATCAATAAAGTCGCTGCTTTCAAATAATGCTTTTTCTAGTTTAACACTTTTAGCTTCTTTATTTTTATGGACAAAATGAATGAGGATGATTTTGTTTTCTTTTATTGACCTCTGTTTGGCAATATCAAAATTTGACTCCCAAGTTGGAGATAGTTGAATGAGTGGAAAAAGAAATATCAATAGTAGGCGGAGCATGTTAATTTGTTTTATTGTTGCGCAACACCAATAACTGCGGGAAATGTTCAATTCCTTTCATAAGAAGTTGTGTCATTTCACTAAAGGTATAAATAAAAGAACCAAGTACGATATCTGTATCGCCATCCTTATCTATATCGGCGACTTCCATGGTAAGCCACTTTCCATTGGCAGCTTCTGGTGTAGAAGAAGCGCTGAACTGCATATTTCCCGTGTTTTCAAAATAAATAAATCCTTGTTCTGGTTTAGCAAGGTCGTCATAAAAAGAGATTGCTGCAATGTCTAAATCCCCATCTCCATCAAAGTCTCTAGCAACAGCTTTACTAGCGCCATACATTGGAAAGAAAAAACTTTCTTTAAAATGATTGAGTTTGTCATTGATTAAAATGCGAACACCATGAAACCTTTTTTTAACCCTAGATAAATCCCAGTTGTCTCCATTGGTCATAACGATGTCTAAATATCCATCTTTGTTAACATCCACCATTTCAAAATAACTTACACCATACACGGGTGGAAATTTAACCAGTGGCGTTTCTTTAAAACTACCACCGCCTTGATTTTCTAAATAATAAATGCCTTCGTAGGCCTGCGCCATCATTACTATGATGTCTAATTTTCCATCTTTATTTAAATCTACTATTTCTGCTTTTCTAGCACCTGGTCGGTACACTAAAATGTTTTCTTTGCGGATATCACCACCATCCAGCCAACTTATTTTGCCGGTATGATTCCCAAATTGACAAATAAGGATATCTTCTTTTCCGTCCTGATTTAAATCTGCTTTTTCAATATTTACAGGTCTAGCCAAACCACCAAAAGAGCTCTTCTGATCGTTAGAGTCAAGTGATATCAACAAACCTTCTTTTTTTTCTGAAGGCGCAATGCTACCAATACATAAGGCCCTTGGTTCTTTATTTTTTTCAAACAATAAATCTACCACTGCAGATGGCGTGTTCCATGTTTCAGCGAGACGCAAATTTTTATCTAATGCATACAACTCATTAATGGCGTCACTCACATACAATGTGCCAGTGGCTTCATTAAATTTAATCATGCTTGTTTTTGGTGCTTGTTTGTTGTCAATAAAAACAGGCTGATTAAAAAACTGTCGAATGGATGTTTTTACAACAGTTGTATTTTTAGCTGGAATTACGGTTGCTGGAGCTTTTGCAATATAAAAGTCAACAATTTTTTGCCAGTCCGATTTTGAAATAATGGGTGAATTTGGATAGACCCTCAATTTCTCTACAATAGCCGCCTCATCTGGTTCCATTTCTGCATAGGGGCTGTCATTAACGCCTCTAATGCCCAGTCGCCAACCCATATTAGGTAGTATGCTTTCTTTCCAAGTTTTTTTATCTAGTAAATCAGGAGCCGTATAGATATGACAACTACCGCAATATTGCTTTGCAAGTGCTTCTCCACTTGTACTGGTTGGCGCAGTTTTTGAAGTAAAAGAAAAGAGTCCACAAACTATGACACTCAATAATCCAATTATTACTAATTTAATCTTCATTTTTCTTAATTTTACAATGCTTTGTAATTGTTCGTTACAAATATATTAACCCGCTA
>CANEWV010000123.1 GCA_947442905.1 Chitinophagaceae bacterium
CACTTCCTTTTCCACCACCTTGTAAGCTCCATGGTGTTCTTTGGTGTTGATACATGTTTACAAATAACTTGTTTGGATTTACTGGATCCATTACCATATCACCTACACCACTGCTATCATTGGTGTGTAAAATAACTTTCCATGTTTGACCACCATCTGTTGTTTTATACAATCCTCTTTCTGGATGTGGAACAAATGGATTACCAATAACACCAGCGTATACAACATCCGGATTTGTTGGATCAATAATAATACGGTGAATGTTTCTAGTTTTTTCTAGGCCCATACACTTCCATGTTTTACCACCATCTAAACTTTTATAAATACCTTCTCCTAAACTCACAGAGTTTCTTGGATTACCTTCTCCTGTTCCTGCCCAAACAATACTTGGATTGCTTTGTGTAATAGCGACAGAACCAATATTTAAAATAGGTTGTTCATCAAAAATAGAAGCCCAACTAGCACCGCCATTTTCAGATTTCCAAACGCCGCCACTAGCAGTTCCCAAATAAATAATATTAGGGTTAGACCACACTGCATCAATCGCAGTAACACGTCCACTCATACCTGCGGGACCAATGCTTCTTGGTTTTAAACCTTTAAAATGCTTCGCAATGTCAATGTTTTGCGCGCTTGTGCAAAGAGCAATTACAAGAAATGTAAATGCGGAAAAGAATTTTTTCATAAATGGTGATTTTGTAACGGGTAATTTCCTAAAAAATTGGACAATTTCCAAAAAACTATTGAATGGTGAACCAAGTATAGCTTTCTGGCTCTATCGTAATAGTAAGCATGAGCTCGTGATTTCTATTCAATGTGTATTTTTTTGCAGTTGTCATGTCATCTTTGATTGCCAGGGTTGCCGTATTCGTTAAGCCTGTGTAATAAAGCGGTACTGGTATGGTTCTGGTAATTTTTTCTTTGGTTGGATTGTAAAGCATGCCCAGCGCTTTTTGTTTAGAACTTGGGTCTACGTGAATAAGTCCATCCCAATCTCTTCCATCGGCCCTACGTAGCTGAATCATATCGGCGTTGAGTATAGAGCGGTATTTTTTATACCAGTTAATGGTACGAGCAACCATTTGTCTAGTGGTTTCTGTGTCATATAGTCTAGGGCCTCTATAACAAGCTTGTACGCCGGCTCCATAATACTGAATCATGAGTTGTTCGTAATCCGACAAATGCTCCGAAAGTGGCTCTAGTACTGCTCTTGGATCAGTACCCTGGTAATTGGTTAATGGTACAAAGCCCCAACTCATAGACCCTGTTTTTTCGATGGTACCATCATGAATATTTTGTCTATTTAAAATGCGTTGTTGCTCGCGTGGTAATGAAAAATTGACTTCGCGATACCCAATGGCAATTTTATGCGTGCCATCTAAAAAATACCAATCCGGTGCATTGATATACACACCTCTTTCATTTAACCAGTGGTACAATTCTTTTTGAATTTCCATTTGACGCCACTGCGAATCATTAAATCCTTTGTGCCCTGGATGTGTAGTAGATGCACAAACATCACCCGGATACGGACCGTCATTTTCCCAAATGTCAAATCCAGTTTTGGCAAAAAAGTTTTTTATTTTTTCTCTGTAAGCGAGGCCCCACTTGCTTCCAAAGCATGGTGCGTTTCCAAAAAATGCGCCGCCCGGCTTTCCTGTTTTAATATCTACTACATCGTCAGCATCTGAAATACGTCTACTACTAAATAATGAATAGCCACCTAACATGATGCCACGTGCATGCGCATAATCAGTTAGTTCTTTCCAGCGTTGTATATTTTTTTGTGTGGTGTCTTCCATATTTAAGTGACTACCAAAACTTAAAATCACGGCTTCGTATCCCGTAGCCACGCACTGATCAATCGCTGTTTTTACTTCTTCGTCATTTTTACTAACGAGGTGCATGAAAATGGGATTCTGTGCAGTCCATGGTGCAACAGCTGTATACATTTTTCGAATCATGAGTCCCCTGCGCTGTCTATCGTAACTATCCATGAGTAGTTCGTGTGTACGCACCGATTTAAATAGTTCATTAGGCTGTAAGTCAATGCCAGGAGCTTTTTCAGGATATATTTCTAAAAGACAAGGCGTTTGGTAATTGTAATTTACTTGAGAGGTATATACCGAATCTGTTTTCCAATGTGTAGTTTGATCACTGATATCATAACGCATGGCATTGTTAAACGCATAATTTGTTTCAATATAAATACCATGTTGTTTTTTCATTTCTTCGGGGGTCCCTACTACCGCACTTTCTTCTTCTACAAGCCCTAGCACTTCATTGACAACCCTGTCAAGTGCGTGTGGAGTTTTAGATGTGTTTAAGATAGAAACCCATTTAACAATGAGTGGCAAATGATCATAGAGTTCATAATGAACTTCTACTATTATGCCATTTAGTTTTTGAGATGGGTGCGCGTACGTAACAATTAATTCTTTACCAGTTGGCGCTGCTGTGTGGTGAGCCCAGCTTTTATTTTTCCATTTTAAAAATGGTTGAAGTGGCCCTATTTTATGAGAAACATATTTGAAATCATTTGCGCCGGCCTTTAAAGTATCAGCGAGGCCTGGTAAAATGTAGCCATTTTCTTTTTGACCTACCAGTCCACCCACATTATATAGCTGGCCATCTAATACAATACGAGCCTCCGGTTTAATGGCACGTAAAAGTTGTTGTTGGTTGGCTAGATTGGTATAATCGGTGCAGGCAAAATTGGCGCCAATGGTAAACTTTCTACGTACGAGACCATTGTTAAGTTCAATGGCAACGCCCTTTTGCGTGATAGCTGCTTTGTAGGATGAAGCGTCAATTAACCAATCTTGTGCGCGCACAACTACAGTTAGCTGCAGTGTAACAAGGCAACTAACAAAAACGATTTTTTTAAAATTCATTCGGAGAAATTTAGGTATCCAAAATAATATGTCTATAAAAGTGCTCTGTCTAAGTGTGTGTATCCGCCATCTACATGTATCAGTTGTCCAGTGGTATGACTTGAAACTTCAGAAAGTAATACCGCAACCATATTTGCAATTTCTATATCGGTGGTCATTCGGTTTTCTAGTGGAATTTTAGCGGTGATGCTTGCTAATTTTTCGGAAGGATTATCAAATGTTTGTATCCAGCTTTCATACAGTGGTGTAAAACATTCGGCGACAATAACTGCATTTACGCGAATACCATATTTTAATAATTCTACAGCCCACTCTCTTGTTAGCGCGTTTCTGCCGCCATTAGATGCTGCATACGCAGATGTATTTCCCTGACCCGTTTCTGCGGTTTTAGAACCAATATTTACGATAGCTCCTTTTGATTTTTTTAAAGCGGGCAGTGCATGATGTGCTAATAAATAATAGTGCACTAAGTTTTTATGAAGCGATGCTATAAATCCTTCATAGCTTCCATTTTCTAATCCTACACCATCATTAACACCGGCATTGTTTACAAGTCCATCAATGGTACCATACGTTGCAAGTACGGTATCTATGGCCTGTTTACAAGCATTTGGATCTGTTAATTCAGCTTCTATACCAAACGCTTTGCCACCAGCAGCTATGAGGGCATCTACAGCTGCTTGATTATCCGTTGCGCTTCGACCAATAATACAAACCGTTGCACCTTCCTTTGCTAATACTTTAGCAATGCCATAACCGATGCCCTTGGCACCCCCCGACACAACAATTACTTTATTTGAAAGTCCTAGTTCCATATTATTTTATTGAGGAAGTGTAAATATTTTTTCTAATAAAACCCATTTTTCTCCGGGCTTTGATCCTGGCATGGCTTGTTGATAGTTCCACATGAGTGTTTCCCATTTTTGAACCACTTCATTTGCAGCATCAGCCGCCGACTTAGCTTCAAAAGAAAAATTTTCGTTTGCTTCTAACACCATAAATAATCGGTTAGAGACACAGTAAATATCTAAACAGGTAATGCCCGAACTTTTTATGCTTTCAATAATTTCTGGCCACACATTTTGATGGTACGCTTTATACTCCGCTATGAGTGCCGGATCGTCTTTTAAATCGAGTGCTAAAAAGTATTGTTGTGCTGCCATGTTTTTATTTTTTTGTATACGCAACCGCTGTTTGTTTACTAGTGCCCAATCCTTCGATACCTAATTCTATAACATCGCCCGGCTTTACATAAACCGGTTCTGGCTTAATGCCCAAACCTACGCCAGGAGGGGTTCCTGTGCTAATAACATCGCCCGGTAATAGGGTCATAAACTGGCTTAAGTAGTGAACCAAAAAAGGTATTTTAAAAACCAGGTTTAACGTATTACTATTTTGATAGGTTTTACCGTTTACTGTTAACCACATTTTTAAATTGTTAACGTCGCCAACTTCATCGGGTGTTGCTAAAAAGGGTCCGAGCGGTGCAAATGTGTCACAACCTTTTCCTTTAGCCCACTGTCCACCTCTTTCTAATTGAAATTCTCTTTCGCTATAATCATTATGTAAGCAATAACCTGCAACATAATCGAGTGCATCTGCTTCATCTACATAAGAAGCTTTTTTACCAATCACAAAAGCAAGTTCTACTTCCCAATCTGTTTTCACACTATTTTTTGGAATCACCACATTGTCGTTTGGACCACATAATGCAGTAGTAGATTTAAAAAATAAAACGGGTTCGGTTGGAATGGGTGCATTGGTTTCGAGGCAGTGGTCTACATAGTTAAGGCCAATACAAATAATTTTTGAAGGCCTCGCTACCACAGAACCCAGTCTGGTTGAAGGTTCTACAACAGGAAAAGTTGTGCCCGCAGCAACAGCATCTTGTAATTTTTTGATATCGTTGTTTGCAAAAAACGCTTCGTTATAATCTGTTACTACACCCGATACATCATACCATATATCATTTACAATGATACCCGGTTTTTCATGTCCTTCATTTCCAAATCTAATTAATTTCATTGCATACTATTTTTCTTCTAAATATTAATTATTGAGTTTTATAAATCCGCCATCTATTGGATAATCACAACCGGTAATAAATGAAGCTTCATCGCTGGCTAAATAAAGTGCGAGCGCTGCTACTTCGTTAGGCTCTGCCATTCTACCGATGGGTTGTGAAGCAGACAATTTTTCAAACATTTCTTTTTCTTTGCCCGGATAATTTTTTGCAATAAATCCATCCACAAACGGTGTGTGTACACGCGCTGGAGAAATAGAATTACACCTAATATTTTCGTGCATATAATCTTTGGCAACAGAAAGTGTCATAGCCATAACAGCACCCTTTGCTGTAGAATACACAAAACGATCTGCTAGTCCTACCCATGCAGCAATAGAAGCCATGTTAATGATAACACCGCGCCCATTGGCACGAAAGCCTGGTATGGCAGCAGCTATGCACTGGTACACCCCTTTAACATTGATAGACATGACCCTGTCAAAATCAGCTTCAGGTGTTGTATCGGCTTTACCAATATGTGCAACACCAGCATTGTTCACTAAAATATCAATTGCCCCAATTGATGCAAAAACAGCGGTCACTTCTTCTTTACTAGCCACATTGCAAGCGTGTACCGTTACCTGTCCACCTGCTGCTTTAATAGTAGCAGCTGTATCTGCGCCCGCCTCTGTGGTTAGTTCTAACACATGCACTGCTGCACCTTGTGCTGCAAAAGTTACCGCTATTGCTTTTCCAATACCACTACCACCACCGGTGATAACTGCTTTTTTATTAACTAATGAAAACATAAAAAATAATTATAAAGAAACGCCGCGCTTCCACGGTATAA
>CANEWV010000124.1 GCA_947442905.1 Chitinophagaceae bacterium
CCAATCACTTTTTTGTTACTGTCTCTCTTGAATATAACTGGTGCCTGATAATCAGCAATGTAATACTGGTCTTCACCTGTTTTTTGAAGTACAACTGAACCCATCGCAGAAGCAGCAACAAGAGTGCCATTGTCTGCAGAGATAACAACCTCCTGAACAGGGCTACCTTCGGCAAATTTAAACTTACCCGTAAACTGTGTTAAGGTAGTGTCTTGCGCCTGAATAGAGATAAATACACCGAGTAGTAATGTGCTTAATAAAAGGATCTTTTTCATAGTAGATTTTTAAAAATTGTATTCAAATATAACCAACTAGCCTTTAAATTGTTGCGCCAATCCGTGTTAAATTTATGTTTTTAGGCCTTAAAAGGTATCTTTGCAGTTATGAATACGGATTTACCAAATATTAGGCATTTAAGCCTAGGCGAGCTAACAGAGTATTTTGAGGGGCTGGGCGAGAAAAAATTTAGAATTCAACAGGTACACGAATGGCTTTGGCAAAAGCATGCGCACTCTTTTGATGACATGACCAACCTGAGCAAAGAGCTTCGTGCCAAATTAAACGAAACATTTATTTTACCTGCTTTAACCATCGATAAAACACAGGTTAGCGAAGATGGTACCGTAAAATCTAGGTTTAAAACATTTGACAAGCATTTTATTGAAGGCGTTTTAATTCCTACCGAAGAAAGAAAAACAGCCTGCGTTTCTTCGCAAATTGGTTGCAGTTTAAGTTGCAAATTTTGCGCTACCGGAACCATGGACCGCAAGAGAAATTTAACCTACGACGAAATTTATGACCAGGTCGTATTACTCAATAAAGAGAGTGAAAGAATTTTTGAAAAGAAATTAAGCAATATTGTTTTTATGGGTATGGGCGAACCCCTGCTCAACTACGACAACGTGCTAAAAGCTGTTGAGCGCATTTCTGCGGAGGACGGCCTCTTTATGAGCCCGCGCAGAATTACCGTTTCTACGGCAGGTGTTTCTAAACAAATTAGAAAACTAGGTGACGATAAAGTGCGATTTAAACTAGCTCTATCATTACACGCCGCTAACGACAAAAAAAGAAATGAAATCATGCCCATCAACGAAACCAATAATATCAAGGTTTTGGTGGATGCCATGAATTATTTTTATAAACAAACGGGCAACGAAATCACGTTCGAATACATTTTATTTAAGAATTTTAATGATTCTCAAAAAGATGCAGAAGAACTGGTAAAATTATTCCGTCAAGTGCCCGCAGACCTTGTAAACATTATCGAATACAATCCTATCGATACGTTTAACATGACAAAGCCAGACGAACAAGGTATCGAAGATTTCATGAACTTTTTAGACTCAAACCGAGTAAATGCACGCCTTAGAAGAAGCAGGGGCAAAGACATTGATGCGGCTTGTGGTCAACTAGCCAATAAGGGTAAATAATTACCAAACATCCTGTTGAAAAACAGCAAACCAATTGTATGCAAAAAAGAACCGACAACTTTAGCAAATTTGCTAATCAGAAAAAAGGAAGCGCTGTAAAAGAAGCCTTCAGACAAGAGAAGAAAAAAATCAAACAAGATGCAAGAGCCGCTGGCGAAGAAATGCGCCAACGCAAAAAAGATAAAATGCGCGGGCTTGTAACTGAGCCTCTCAAAAAATCTACAAAGCCAGGTGCACGAAAAGGAGCTCCCGCATCCAGAGATGCAGCTGCCAGGGGCGAAAATTCTACAAGACCAAGTGCATCAGCCGCTGCTGCAGCTGCTAAACCTACGGGATCTGCAAGACCTATCACACCCGCTAAAACATCACGTGGTAAAGACTTTCAAGCTACTCCAGTAGCAGGTATGCCCGTTCCTATTGCGTTAAAAACAGCAGAGCAAATGCCGCTCAATAAATTTATTGCGCATGCAGGTGTGTGTGGACGTAGAGAAGCAGCAGAGCTTGTGAAGGGTGGCAAGGTTGTTGTTAATGGCGATAAAATATTTGAACCAGGCTTTAAAGTAGCACCAACAGATAAAGTAATCGTAAAAGGCAAGCAGGTATACCTTCAAAAAAATGCCGTTTATATTTTACTCAATAAACCCAAAGATTATATCACCACTGCAAATGATCCGGAAGGTCGCAAAACAGTATTAGATATTATTAAGGGTGCAACCGCAGATAGGGTTTACCCTGTAGGCCGTTTGGACCGTAACACAACAGGTGTTTTGTTACTTACCAATGATGGTGAACTAGCACAAAAATTAACGCACCCATCTTTTGAAATTAAAAAAATATACGAGGTTACACTTGACAGACCCGTTGCTAAAAAAGACTTAGAAGCTGTATTGGCGGGCGTTACACTAGAAGATGGTTTTGTAGCAGCAGACGCTTGTGGCTATGCAAACGCTAAAGATAAAAACGTAGTAGGTATTGAAATTCATAGTGGACGTAACAGAATTGTACGCCGCATATTTGAACATTTAGGATACGATGTACGAGGCCTAGACCGTGTTATGTTTGCTAACTTAACCAAAAAAAATGTAGACCGCGGCAAGTACCGTTTCTTACAAGAAAAAGAAGTACGCTTACTCAAGTTTATGAACAAATCATTTGTTCGTAAATCAAAAGAAGAAGAGGCTTAATTTTTATCCAACCCTGTTTAACGTAAATTTTTGCAATGCGCTTATCCGTATTATTTGAAAACGACGCATTTATAGTAATAGATAAACCTTCTGGACTATTAAGTATTCCGGATAGGTTTGGTGTTGATATTTCTGTAAAAGAAATATTACGCCAACAATTTGGAAATATTTTTACTGTCCACCGTCTTGACAAAGACACGAGCGGTGTAATTGTTTTTGCAAAAACCGAAGAAGCGCACCAAACACTCTCTGTATTATTTGAAGGAAGGGATGTTGAAAAACATTACGTGGGCCTTGTACTAGGCAATCCGGTAAATGATGAAGGCAGTGTGGATGCTTCTATTATGGAGCACCCCGGCAAAAACGGGAAAATGGTTACCCATGTAAAAGGTAAACCTGCTTTAACGGATTATAAAGTAGTAGAAAGATTTAAAAAATACGCTTGGCTTTCGCTACAAATTCATACGGGTAAAACGCATCAGATTCGTGTACACATGCAGCATATTGGAAGCCCCATTGCTTGTGATCCACTCTATGGCAATAACGAACCTATTTTGTTGTCGTCTCTAAAAAAGAAATTTAAACTTTCTAAATCAGAAGATGAAGAGCGTCCTATACTAGGTAGGCTTGCATTACATGCACATACCTTAACCTTTACTTTAGGTACAGACACTTTTAATTTTGAGGCGCCTATTCCAAAAGATTTACGTGCGCTACTGCAGCAGCTTCGTAAATGGGATGCATAATATTATTCAGGCTTTTTAATGGTGCGCGCCTTTCTTAACACCGATTTTCCAAATTTATTTTTTACCGCATCAATGGCCTCGTAAAGCGCATTTTGTTCTGTTTTGTTATCAAACAAATTGGTTTGCGCGCCGGTGTCCGTAAGCCCAGCAAGGCGCACGCCCAATAGTCTTACCAGGGTACCTGGCACATAGAGTTTGGTAAATAAATCGGTGGCAGCTTTTATGATATCGCTATCGGCGATGGTGGCAGGAATGGTAATTTGTCTGGTACTCGTTTCAAAATTTGCATTTCTAAATTTGATGGCTACACAGGTGGCAAATTTTTTTTCTTGTCGAAGTTCGTATGCAACGCGCTCTGCTTGCCCTACTAGTTGCGCCAATAAAATATCAAGGTCAGCAGTGTTTTCTTCAAAAGTATTTTCGGCAGAAATAGATTTAGACTCGCGGTGTGGAGATACCACCGAATCACTTTTTCCATTTGCTTGCCGTATTAACTGCGTACCCCATTTACCAAGTGCCCTTTCAAGTAATACCGGATCAAAATGTAAAATATCGCCAATGGTATGAATACCAAGTGCCAGTAGTGTTTGGTGTGATTTTTTTCCAACGCCACCTAATTTTTCGACAGGTAGTGGCGCCAAAAATTCTTTTTCTTTTCCGGGTGTTACAAATAAATAACCATTGGGCTTTGCTTCATCGGTGGCAATTTTTGCAACCAACTTATTGGTAGCAAGTCCAAATGAAATAGGAAGACCTGTTTCATCCATAATGGTTTGCCTTAGGCGAATGGTCCATTCGAGTGGATTAAAAAAAGTATCCATGCCCGTAAGGTCGATGTAAAATTCATCGATAGACGCTTTTTCGTAGAGGGGTGCATTTGCTGCAATAATATTTGTAACCCAGGCAGAGTATTTTGCATAGAGCCCATAAGAGCTTTTTACAATAATGGCGTGCGGACATAGTTCCATCGCTTTTCGCATGGGCATGGCACTGCGTACGCCAAACTTTCGTGCTTCATAACTACAGGTGGTAACCACGCCCCTATCTCTACTGCCACCCACTACAACGGCTTTACCAAGCAGTGATGGATCTTGCAGCATTTCTACACTTACAAAAAAAGAATCTAAATCAAAATGGGCAATATAACGCTGAGGGGCTTGCATGATATTTAAGACCTATACACATCTAGTAATCCGTCCGGTAAAATCACGTATACTTTTTTGGCTTCATGATCTATGGAATCTAAACTTTCGGCGTGAAGCGGAATGAGTGCTTCATTTCCTTCCAACGAAATTTTTAATAGTACTTGATGTGGTTGTTCAATCACTTCTTCGATAGGACCTAAATTTTCATCTTCGTCGGTAATTACTTCGTAACCAAGTAGTGCAATAGGTGCCGACTTTCCAGCTAATTTTCTAAAATCACTATCTAGTAACCAGGCCTGACGAGAAACAAAACGGGCCGCTGCTTCTTTGGAGCTCACGCCTTCAAAGGATACGTACATCTCTGCTTCATCTTTTGCTTTTGAGCCGCTAATAAAATAGGGCAGGTAAGAACCTTTTTGCTCTTCTACAAAAAGCACTTCCACATCTTTGAGGTTTGTTTTTTTACCTAACCCGTGCGTTAAAATGAGTTCGCCTTTAACACCAAATGTGGCTACTAATTTTCCAATATGTACGTATTCACTCATGGCTGCAAATTATTTATAAATTGGGACATTACAGAACTAAAAACGCCCGCAACTTACGTTGCAGGCGTTTCACTATTTTGTGATAATAGAATTATGCTTCCGGAGTTGCTTCTGGAGCTGCTTCTGGAGCATCTGTTGCTGGTGTTTCCACTTCTGCAACTGGTGCTTCTGGAGCAACTACTTCTTCAGCTACTGGTTCTGCAACCGGCGCTTCTTCTATTTTTACT
Organism: Chitinophagaceae bacterium; assembly: GCA_947442905.1. The sequence goes on from CANEWV010000124.1 coordinate 5,278, forward strand.
TCTTCTACTTTTTTAACAACAGGAACGTATACTTTTTTAGCACGAACTTCTGATTTGTGTGCATCGCTTCTGCGGGCAATATTTGCTTCATGCTCATTATGCCAAGCTTCAAACTTAGTCATTGCTGTTGCATCATCAAATAAACCAAGCTTAACACCACGTAATAAGTGCTTTAAATAAAGTACGCCTTTGAAAGAAAGGATACGACGAACTGTGTCTGTTGGTTGAGCTCCTTTGTTTAACCAATCTAAAGATTTTTCACGATCTAAACTGATTGTTGCTGGAACTGTTAATGGATTGTAAGTACCAATTTTTTGGATAAACTTACCGTCTCTTGGTGCACGACCATCGGCTACTACGATGAAGTAGAACGGTCTTTTTTTACTACCGTGTCTTTGTAGTCTCATTTTTACTGCCATGTTAAATAGAAATTTATAGGCGTTAAGAAATATTGTTAAGGGTTGCAAA
>CANEWV010000125.1 GCA_947442905.1 Chitinophagaceae bacterium
CTGCTTTGTTTTGCTATCGAAAGAATAAGAGCCGACTTTAATAGCCTTAGCACCGAAATTATTGTCCCCTATGCAGTCGATTATTTTGATAAAAATATTACCATCACTGTTCCAAAACTTGGAGACAAAAAAAAGTTACTCGACCTCTCCATTAAAAACGTTACTTATTTTACCAGAGAACTGCAACTTAAAAAAATATTGCAACTAGAGGGCAAAACGCCATCTGAAAAGAAATCTGTACTCACCGAACTACAATCCTATTTGCATTTACAAGAATTGCCTGCCCATATCGAATGTTTTGATAACTCAAACTTTCAGGGAAGCTTTCCCGTATCCGCCATGGTATGTTTTAAAGACGGTATGCCTAGCAAAAAAGATTACCGCCATTTTAATGTAAAAACGGTAGAAGGCATCAACGACTTTGCCACCATGAAAGAAGTGGTGTTTAGAAGGTATAAAAGAGTACAGGAGGCAGGTGATCCTATGCCGCAGCTGATTGTAATTGACGGAGGAAAGGGGCAGTTAAGCGCCGCGCTGGAAGGCATAGAAGCCCTAGGGCTCACTGGTAGCACAACCCTTGTAGGTCTTGCTAAAAATGAAGAAGAACTATTTTTTGCAGGTGATAGCCAGTCCTTAAAATTACCTTGGGATAGTGATAGTTTAAAACTACTAAGAGGCATCAGAGATGAAGTGCACCGTTTTGGCATTACGTTTCATAGAAACAAAAGATCCAAAGGCACTTTTACAACTGCACTAGAAAACATTGAAGGCATTGGGCCAGCCACAAGAGAAATTCTTCTTAACCAATTTAAATCGGTGGCAAATATTAAAAAAGAGCCTACCCAAAATATTGCTGCAATTATTGGCGCCAAAAAAGCAGCCGCGCTCCAAAAATTTTTTGAGGCCAACCCATAAAAAAAGGGCCTTGAAAAGTCCCTTTTTTTATTACTATGTTTTACAATTAGTAAGACCATAAGTCCTGCTCGTAATTGAAAATTCTTTCTTTAATATTTTCCCCTTCTAACAATCTAAATAATGGGTTCTTAATCAATTGACTGATGAACTTGTCATTCGGATTATTATTGCTAGATTTTACAATATAGCTTGAGAAGAATCGACTTTCAAAAAGCTCTTCCCATGTCATACGACCCGCATAGTTTTTTGGATTGTACACCATATACTTATTAAGGGTCTTGCGTAAATCAGGATAGTATATCCAAAACAATGTTTTTGTTGTAGGCTTGTTGTTGATCATGATTTTTGCAACAGGTGCAATACCAATGATTCTGCAAAAAAGTCTACTCGCTTCTTTATCAACAATCCACTGCTCTTTTAAACGGAATGTATAAATAGAATCTGGATTAGGGGCAAACTTCGTATCGAAAATAACAGTCGTGTCATAGACATTTGGGAAATTGGCATTTTGAACCAAAATGGTATCAAGCTTCCCTTTCATCATTTTTGTAATGTCGTCATAAGCTAACTGCTTGGTAAAACGGTCGTCTCCACCTTCTGCAGAAAACGCTGCAACGCTATCATTTTGAATCGCACTTAATAAAATAGAAAAGAAACGTTGGTCTCCAGAATTATCTTTACCAGGATAAATAAATGATTGATTCATTTTTTCTCTAGCGTCAATTTCACGCCAGATAAACTCTGAATACAAAAAATCATCTTCTCTTAAATACTCGTATTCTAATGGATTTTTTGAACGGTTTGTTTTACGATCAGAGACAGTTTCATTGCGCAAGCTTTTTGCAACAACTTCTCCAAAACCACCAACGATAGTAGTATCAACTGTCTTGGTTGGCTTTGGTGCCACCGCATTACTATTGTTACTAGGTGCCACTACAGGCGCACCTGTAGGAGTAGCAGTTTGAGTTCCTGTTTTTTTGGTTGTATCAACAGCAGAGGCTGTTTTTTTGCCTTTTAAATTACCAAAGCCTTGTGCAACAGCACCAAAACTTATGGAAGAAATAGCAACACCAATTAATAATAGTTTTTTCATAATAACCTGCTTTATTGCAATATGAACGTTATGTTTTGATCTAATTTTCTACTTCCTCCTCCTGGCTCCAATACTTTAATCTCACCAATGGTAACGGTAGTTCCAGCCTGACATCTTCTAATGAGTGTCTGTGCTGAAGCATCTTTAAATGAAGCACTATTTACTTCGGCAAATTCAGGTTCATCAAAACCTTTACCTGTACAAATGAGCATGAATGACATTACTTTATAAGCAACACCTTCAAATACGAAATCTCTTAACTCCGCAATAGCACCACTTTGTACACGAAATACGTTTGCTGGCATAGCCCCACCTGCGCTACCACCCACCACAACAATTGGATCTGGTACACGCTTAACAGGAATAGCTATTTTTTGTACGTTTTTGCCATCATTTGCAACCACATTAACAGTACCTAATTGTGTACATGTTACGATGTATTGACCTGGACCCGCTTTTCTTAATGAAGCACCTGCACCTTCGATAGATACGTTTACTTTTTCGTCACCACCACCACCTGTTACACTTAATGGGTTTTCTAGCCCTTTGTAAAACACGCGTGTTTTATCGGTAGAAACAGTTAAGCCAGCAGGTATACCTACCGTATATTTAATTTCTTTTTCTACAACAGCTGTTGTGCCATCAGGTTTTGCATAAGAAATTCTTACACGCTTAATGCCAGTCCCAGAAGCCCCAACACGTGTTTTGTACTCTGCAGTACCTTCGGCGTTAAGTGCCACGTTAGCTCCATCAATTGAAATAGAAGGTTGCGCCGCTTTACTAAACGCACCAATACCAGCTGTGATAACAAGCTCTTCACCTGGCATTAGATATTGTGTATTGGTTCCAGCAAAAGCTTGGAACTGATCGTAAATAATTTCTACTTGACCAATTTGTTTATGACAAAACTCAACTGCTTTTGATTCAGAGTTTCTTACGTCATTCTGAAATTTACTCATGATGGTGATCGCAGCAATCGTTGGTGTCATATGAAAATAAGCATAAGCCCAATCGTTTTTTCCAGCTTCACTAGAAGTAGGAGGAATGGTTAAATCAAGTGGCAATCCCACTTCAATTTCTTTTTTCATTTCCGGATCGATACTTAACAACTGCTCTTTGTAGACTTTTAATTTTTCAAAAAGCTCTTTGCCTTTTCCTTTTCCTTCTGGAGCTTGTTGCACCAATAAACGTGTTCCAGCATCTAAATCATCTTCTTTATATTCTTCTTTACCCTCTACTGTTTTAAGACCAGACTCTTTTTTAAGTTCTTGCTTAAGTCCTTCAATGTAGTTGTATAACTCGTCAGATATTTTTCTAGCTTGTTGCGCTTTGGGTTCCCAAATCGCTGCTTTCTCTCTTGAAGTAGGATCTTCGAGCTTTGCTTTAAATGATTTGAAGATCTCTTCATTTTTTTGCTCAGCAACACCGCTCGCAATCATCAAACTGCGATCTACGGTTTTAAAAGCGTTTAAAATTTCGGCCGAAACATTCAGTGCCAATAGTGCTGTAAGCACTAGGTACATCATGTTAATCATTTTCTGCCGCGGTTCCTTAGGTAGTGACATATTGTACTATTTAGGTAGTCTTATTAATAATGAGTTTTAAATCTTGGTGGTTACTATCTACCCTGCATCGCAGTTAACATGTTACCGTATACTTGATTTAATTTACCCAAATTATTAGCAAGGGCACCAATTTGTTCTTTTGCTTTTAATGCATCTTCTGCAGTACCGTTCATTGCTTCAGAAGCTTGCGCTAATTTGCCATAGAACTGGTTAAGTGCTTTAAGATGGTTGTTGCTTTCTTGTAATTCAAGTTCATAAATGGTATTTAATGAACCTAAGTTTTTAGCTAATCCTTGTACTTGTTTGTGGTATTCGTTGGTACTATCAGAAGCCAAAGAAATACTTCCTAAAGAATCTGTTGCTTTAGTAGCAGCATCTTTAATAGAACCAAGCGCTATAGCCGCTTCATTTGTTTTAGCAGAAAAATCTGAAGTAGATTTTACCACATCACCAATTTGACCAATTTGATCTACAGTGGTGCCTAATTTTTGAAAGCTCGTGCTAAGCTTAGATAAATTTTCTTGTGTTAATCCTGCGTTCGCAAATAATTCATCAAATCTTTTTGTTACATCAGCAACCACAGAAGATGGAAGATCTGCACCAGCGCCACCACCTGCAGGAGCATGTCCTTCTGGAGGTAAGATAGCATAGATCAAAAAGATAATCGCTTCTGTTGTTAAACCAATTTTAAGCGCCCAGTCTGCCCATGATAAGTGAAGAATTTTTGCCATTGCACCAAAAATTACGACAGATGCACCGGTACATACAAAAATGTTTACAAGTCTCATTGTTGTTTGAGCTGGTAAGCCAAAGATTTTTTCTTGTTGAGCTGACATGGATTGGATTTTTATGAATTAAAAAGTTGAGATGAATATTTTGTAATGGAATTATCTTTTTGATCTTGGCGCTAAATCAATAACAGTTCTAAAACCGATATATGATTTTGCAGTGTCTTGGTATTCGTAAGCACGCGCACTCACTTGTAAAGCGTTACCAACGTCTTTCCAGCTACCGCCTCTTACTACTTTACGTTTCATGCGTGGAGGATCATTTTCATCGGCTTCAATTCTTACATCCGGACTTAAGTCAGACATAAAATTGTAAGAGCCTTCGTAGAAATAAGACGCTGTCCATTCTGCAACGTTTCCTGACATATTGTATAAACCAAAATCGTTTGGCCAGTATGCATTTGCTTTAACTGTGTAAAAACCACCATCTTCTGGATAGTTACCTCTACCTGGTTTAAAGTTTGCAAGCAAACAGCCTTTTTTATTTCTTAAATAAGGAGAGCCCCAAGGAAACATCGTACTAGTACGACCACCTCTTGCTGCGTATTCCCACTCTGCTTCGTTTGGTAATCTGTAATCACCATCCACAGCGATTTTCTTTTTTTCAAAATCTGCATTTTGAAGATGCGTTCTCCAATGACAAAAAGCAACCGATTGTTTCCATGTAACACCTACTACTGGGTAGTTACCGTATGCCGGATGCGCGTAATATCTTTTTGCTAAAGGCTCGTTGTAAGAATAAGAGAAGTCTCTGATCCAAACTAGTGTATCAGGATATACAGGAACTGCATAACTCACAATTTGATCACGACCTTTTTGAGTAGGATCATTTTTATTGATTTTTGCTGCGGCAGGTAAATCAAAATAACGAACTCTGTAAATTAAACTATCAGGATCGATGGCTAATTTTCTTGTGAGTGCGTTTTCGTAAGTAAGGCCATTTAACGTGCCTAGTTGCTTGTTATCGTATTTATACAAAGCCACTTTTTTCCAGTTTACCGCAGTGGTATCTGAAGGATTGTTTAATCCAACACCAGAAGTTACTTTGTAAGCAAGTGAATCACGCACCCAGTTTACAAACTGACGATAATGGTTGTTGGTGATTTCGGTAGCGTCCATCCAAAAACCAGGAATAGACACCATTCTATTACGATTGCTGTAGTTAAAACTAACGTCTTCATCACTTGGGCCCATGTGAAATGTTCCAGGCGGAACGTATACCATGGTCCTTGGTGTTAACATGCTTTGCTTGGCTGAAGGAGCAACTCCATGCAACTGCCCATCATCAGGTAGCCCCTTACCTTTGTTTTTTCCAAAGAAGCAAGAAGTCAAACTCAACGTAAAAAACGCCAAGGTAATTGTAGTTAAATA
>CANEWV010000126.1 GCA_947442905.1 Chitinophagaceae bacterium
ATCTGTTGCTGTGTGTGTCATTGTATTCATACCGGTGTATCTGTTACCTGATTTAACACTTCTTGTAGCATTATCAGATAATACTTCTGGAATTACCATAGCATCTCTTCCATAATAACTATAAGATTGCATCATAGAGTAAAGTCCGTTAACGGCTGCTCTCGAAGTAGCCATACTTTTAAATACGTCTTCGGTAAGCACACTTTGTTGTGGTTTAACGTCTAAGAAATCTTTACTACATGATGCCATAAATAGTAAAGAACTAATGATTGATATTGAATATATTTTTTTCATAAAAGAAACTTTATGCAATTAAAAATTGATGTCTAATCCAAATAAGAACGTGTTAAATACAGGGGGTCTTTGAGACATTGTCCCATCGATACTCACTTCTGGATCTGTATTGAAGCGCTTATCTTTTACATACGTAAATAGATTTTGTCCACGTAAGTATATTCTAGTACTACTAAATTTAAATTTATTTAATAGTGCCGTTGGCAAATTATAAGATAGGGTTACATCTCTTAATCTGATATAACTACCATCGTATAAAAATCTACTGCTTTCAAAACTTCCTGATGAAGATTGTGTGCCTAAAAACACGGGTTTTGGAACATCTGTAATTTGGCCTGGCGTAGTCCAGCGTCTAGAATATTCATATCTACTTAAACCATTACTCTGGTCAGAGAAACCAAGGTTAGCATCTGTCTTTTGTAAATAACCATAATCGTCATAAATAGTATTACCCCAAAATGTATACAATTGAAAACTAAACTTGAAGTTTTTGTAAGAAAACGTGTTTGTTAAACCACCATAGAATTTAGGAAGTGCGCTACCGTATTGTAAACGCGGTAGTGCAGTTGTAAACGCATTTGTAGTTGAATCCTTTGCAGCACTTCTATACCAAAGCGCTTCGCCGTTTGCAGGATTCACGCCAGCATATCCACGTTGGTAATGCGTATAAAAATCGTTACCAACATTTCTTAAATAGTTTGCGTTTCCAGCATAAGCAGGATCAATTTCTGTAATTGTATTTTGGTTTGTAGTGATATTAAAGTCCGTTACCCACTTAAATCCATTTTGAGATTTTGGAACAATATTAACAGATGATAGAGTTATTTCTACGCCGGTGTTTTTCATGGCGCCACTGTTTACTGTAATACTTGTAACACCATTTACACTCGGAATAGACTGACTAATTAATAAGTCACTTGTCGTTCTTGTATACCACTCAAATGATCCTGATAATCTTCCTTTTAATAATGCAAAATCAAGACCAATATTTAATGGAATATTTTTTTCCCAAGTAAGGTTATCATTTGCCAATTGATTTTGAGCGAGGCCTGATTGTAAATTATAATCACTTCCTGCGCCATATAAACCAAAAGATTCAAAATTATCAATACCCTGATTACCTGTGTAACCATAGCTACCTCTTAATTTTAATTCTCTTAACCATTCAACATTAAAAAACTTTTCGTTTGAAATATTCCATCCTGCACCAATCGACCAAAATGTTGCTTTTCTAAAATTCTTGGCAAATCTTGAAGAAGCATCTTCTCTAATTGATCCAGATAAAAAGTATAAATCTTTATAAGAATAATTGGTGTTAAAAAACTTACTGATTAATCTATTAGCAGTTCCGGTTCCTGTAGTTAATGTTGGACTTGAACCTCCTGCAGCAGTTACTGTTCCTGGCGCAATACCATTAACAGAAATATTAATGTCTACATCCGATCTACTCTGTGCCTCGTAACCAGCAAATGATTCTAATTTATGGTTGTCAGAAATATCGAATTTATAACGCAAAATATTTGTTGATACCCAGTTGGTAATGTCTTGCGTATAATTTTCGATTGTTCCACCTACTGCTACAATTGCATTACCCACTCTTGGGTCGTACTGTGTACTACTAAATGCATGGTTGAAATCCATTGCATAAGAACCTTCAAAAGTTAATCCCTTAACTATTTTGTAAGTTGCTGCTGCATTTGCAGCTATATTGTATGTTTTAGCTTTTCGCTTGGTGGTTTCGATAACTGCAACTGGATTGTATCCATTGTTATAACCAAGCTCATAAGTTTTTCCATCGCTTTTATAGATAGGTAACCATGGCGCTAAACGGTACATCGCTCTAACTGGATTTGCAAAAAAGGAGCCGCCTAAAAAGTTGCTTGTTTCTTGGAAGCTTCCACTAAAGCCGCCTTTAAAAGAAAGCTTTTTGGTGAGCTCTGATGAAATATTGATACGGTACGTTGCTTTATCGTAGTTCAGTCCTTTTGTAGGTGCTTCTGAATTATAATAACTACCTGAAACAAAATAGGTAGACTTATCATTTCCACCACTTGCATTCAAATTGTATTGCGAATATTGACCTTGTCTTAGTACAGCATCAAACCAATCGGTGTTGGTTGTTTTGCTAATACCATTTGCGGTTAACAATGAATCATAAGAACCTGCTCTATTACCAGCGTTCACCCAGCCCTCTCTATAATATTGTAAGTATTGATCTGTATTGAGCGTTTTTTGTTCATCACGAATGGTATTGTTGTTCATACCGTTTTGATAAGTAAAATGAAATTTAGATTTTCCAGACTTACCTTTTTTAGTTGTAATTAATACCACACCGTTTGCAGCTCTTGAACCATATAAAGATGTAGCAGCAGCGTCTTTTAAAATTGACATGGTTTCCACGTCGTTTGGATTAAGACCTGCAATGGTATTACTATTCATTCCAGAAATATCACCACTCACCACAGGGATACCATCAATTACATATAAAGGTGCAGAACCTGCATTAATAGAACCAATACCACGAACCCTGATATTTGGAACACCACCTGGTTGACCACTTGCATTGGTAGATTGAACACCTGCTACATTACCTTGAATACTTTCTTGTACAGAAGGATTTGGTGCACTTTCAATAACTGAATTTTTTACCGTTGTTGCGGCACCCGTAAATGAACTTCGTTTTTGATTGGTATATGCAAGAACCAACACATCTGAGAGATTGTTTTCAGACTCTTGCATTCTTACAGTTGTCATTTTGGGATCAAAAACAGAAACGTTTTGGGAAAGTAAATCTACCCTCGAAAATTGTAGGGTAACTCCTTTTTTGACTTTAATGGTAAATACACCATCGTCACCAGAAATAGTGCCCGTTTTTGATTTAAGTACTTTTACGGAAACATTGGATAGGGGCTGGTTGTCTTTACTTGAGACCACTTTACCCGTAATCGTAACAAGCTCTTCTCCAGTATTAGAATTAGAGCTTTGTGCAAAGGTTTGATTGGTTAGCAATTGAAGTACCACTCCAATAATTGCAACAATCAGATGGATGTTTTTTTTCATATAGCGTAGTTGTATCGTGAAAAAATAGCTTGGCATAGCTATTCTGGTAAACAAATTACAGAACATAACCTCAGCGCAGGTTTTTTGTTCTTTCTAAAACATTATTAAATAAATTTAGTAATTTCCGAAATGCATTTATTGTTTCGGAAATTATAATTAATTGATTTTCAATAAATTAAAAAAATTATGCTTAAAAGAGGCAAGGAAGAAATTATATATTTATTAAATAAATGCATAGAGAAGTTTCAAGAAGAAACGGGAAAATCTGTTATTCAAAACACCAATCGTAAAAATTACGAGGCGCTAGCAATACATTTAAGTGAGATTAGTAACCTACTTCCTACCACTCATGAAACCTATGGTCATGCTATTTATGAGTCAGATCCGCAATTTAATAAAGCCAATTATCCTTTTAGAAAATACGATATAACAGGCGGCCAAATTAAAGATGCGCTAATGGGCCTAGTAGCTAATCCGCGTCCCTTTTTGATTGACACCTGCTATATTTATTTGTATGGGGTGGGTAGACAAGCTTTTGAGCTTAACCCAGTTGATGTTTCCTTGGTGGCTTCAGAAACTTCTCAACCTGGTTCCAAAGACAGTTATTCTATTATCACAGAAAATCAACAACTCAAATTAAAACTTGCCTCCCTTGTAAAAGAGACCGACAAAAAAATCTTTAATCGGCTGCGTTTTTATAGGATGATATTTATTCCGCTTTGCGTGTGTCTACTTATCAGTGGTATTTATTTTTGGAAGGAGCAAAATGAAAGTATTACTGCTCTAAATACCATAAGTAAAGACTTCAATATCATGCCTTACAAAGTTACCCCAACCGAAAAAGACAATATAGAAGGCATTTGGCTTTGCTATACAGGATCGCCTCAGGCGAGACCTTCCGACCCCAACAGGTACCATAAAGTGGTGGCAAATTTGGTTGAGATTAGGTTTAAAGATGGTTACTTCACCTATTACAGATATGGTGCGGGCTTTAACCATACCGGTTATATTCAGTTTGAATCACCGAATGTATTATCGATTCATTCACGAATTATGAATGGAAACAATAAAACTGAATACCCAAGACACAGTTTAATGAGTCTTACAAAAAACACTAAATATCAAACTTCAATATCGGCTTCTTGGAATTTTGATGCGGGAAATAATAAAAGAATTATTGGTATCAGAGAGGTCTATGAAAAAATTGGAAAAGATGGTCGCATCGAAGAGATTATTAATACGCCTGCCAATGCAAGCTGTCAATGCAAAATTATAAAGTGGTATCAAAAAAATAATGAAGTACAAACTTTTTACTTAAAAAATACCATTTTAGATTCTACAAAAAACCCTCAACTCTATCAATTAATTGACGATAAAAGTATTTTGCTAAAAGATCCCGAAACGGGGGTTGTGATCCATTAAAAATACTAAGGCAAAATCTATCTAGTTAATCTGTAAATGGTTAGTGCGGCTCTTTTAATAATCAGCGGAAACTCTTTCAGGTTAATGGTTTCACCAGGTGCATGTGCGCCTTTTCCTGACGATCCCATACCATCCACAGCGTCAACATATTTGGCAACATATGAAATATCGCCAGCACCTCTTGATCCTGGATCGCCTTCTATAGCTGGACCAAGTCCCATACTATTTGTTACACCACTAATTACCTCTAATACTTTTTTGTTACCGAGTGTTGGTTCCATACTTGGTATTCCATCGCTAAATGTGATGGTTGCTTTTGTGCCATTCAAATTTTTCTGAACAATAGCACTCATTGTTTTTCTGGCCTCGTTTTTTTGAGCCTCCGTTAAAAAACGCAAGTCACCAGTAACATATGCAGTAGGTGAAACAATATTTGTTTTTCCTATTGCTGTTCCTGTTGCTTTTGATCTATTCAAATTTACTTCTGAGCCTCCTACAAACATACCCGGATTAAAAGTTAAATATTTTTCTTGACTGAGTGTTTCTCTAAAAGAATTTACAATTCGAGCTGCTTCATAAATTGCACCATAGCCACCTGCATTCGTAAACACACTTGCACTATGCCCTGTTTTTGCTGAAACATTTAATGTCCATGAACTTGAGCCTCTTCTCGCTGTCGCAATGGTATTGAGTCCATGTGCGCTTTCAAAACCAAGTGCGATATCTGTCGTTTTAGCTGCTTCAATAAAGTGACCCCTACTTATTTGAAATGGCTTTGCAGAAGACTCTTCATCGCCGGTTAAATAAGCAATTATGTCTGCATTATTTAATAAGCCTTGTTGTTGTAATGCTTGTAATGCAATAATCATTACTACATCTCCGCCCTTCATGTCATAAACACCTTGTCCGGTTGCTACCGAATC
>CANEWV010000127.1 GCA_947442905.1 Chitinophagaceae bacterium
TGACCAATTGATTGAATTTGTGCGCGAAGTGAATTACTCCAGAATTCCGGTTTACAAAGAAGATTTAGACGAAGTGATAGGTATTATTCATACCAAAGATATGGTCCCTCATTTAGATGAAAGCGCTACCTACAATTGGCATAAACTTTTGAGGCCGCCCTATTTTGTGCATGAACAAAAACCCATCGAAGATTTATTAAAAGAATTTCAGTCAAAAAGAATACACTTTGCTGTTGTAGTGGATGAATTTGGTGGGACTAGTGGTATTGTTACCCTCGAAGATATTTTGGAAGAAATTATTGGTGAAATTAAAGACGAGTTTGACGAAGAAGATAGTGACTACAAAAAAATTGATGAAAACAATTATATTTTTGAAGGCCGTGTTATGATTCAGGATTTGTGCAAGGTGATGGATCTTCCTACCGAAACATTTGATACGGTAAAAGGAGAGAGCGATTCACTTGCGGGTCTCGTACTTGAACTAGCAGGTGATTTTCCAAAGCCTGCGGCTATTTTAACCTCTGGCGATTTCGAGTTTACAGTATTGGAAGTGTCCAAAAATAGACTTCAAAAAATAAAGGTTTGCATAAAACGTCAATACCCCATTTAATTTTTGATTTATGCCAAGGCAAATAAAGTTATCTTTTTTATTTTTTGGGTTTGCTGCATTATTTTTTATGGGATGCAACAGTGTGTATACACCAAAGCCTAGTGGCTATTATAAAATTAATTTTCCAGAAAAAAAATACCAGTTATTTGACGAGCCTGGATATCCGTATGCTTTTGAATATCCAGTGTATGCAAAAGTGGTTAAGGATTCTACTTTTTTTGGCGAAGCCACCGAAAATGAGTGGTGGATCAATGTTGATTTTCCGGCGTTCAATGGTCGTATTTATGTGAGTTACAAAGAAATTGGCAAATATAAATTTGACTCGCTGGTTAAGCATTCTTTTTTTATGACGAGTAAGCAGTCTGCTAAAGCCTATTCTATAGATGATTCATTGGTGAATACCCCAAATGGTGTTAGTGGCTTATTTTTTACAGTAGGAGGTGATGCGGCTACATCCAATCAGTTTTTTTTGACGGATTCAACCAAGCATTTTTTAAGGGGTGCTCTTTATTTTGATGCCACGCCTAACGCCGATTCTTTGTCTATTGTCAATGATTTTATTAAAACGGATTTGAAGCATTTGGTAAACACTTTTAGGTGGAAAAACTAATTATATTCGCATAGCCATGATTATTATAGACAACAAATTAGTTTCTGACGAGCTCCTAGAGGAGCAATTTGTATGCGATTTAAGCAAATGCAAGGGCGGTTGTTGTGAAGATGGTGACGCTGGTGCGCCTATGGAAAAATGGGAACTTGAAAAATTAAAAACCCATTACGAAGATATCAAACCATACATGACGCCAGCGGGCATAAAAGAGGTAGAAAAGCAGGGTAAATATTTATACGACCGCGAATTTGGCTGGGTAACACCAACTATTAATGGAGGTATTTGTGCATACGGAATCAAAGATAAAACGGGTACCATTTTGTGTGGTATTGAGCAGGCGTTCAATGACGGTAAGTTAGATTGGAAAAAGCCACTCAGTTGTCATTTGTTTCCAGTAAAAACTAAAAAGAGCAAGCGAGATCCGGATATGGAATATGTGAATTATGAACCCCGTGAAGATTTGTGCAGTGCTGCCTGCAGCCTCGGCAAAAAATTAAAAGTACCGGTGTATCAATTTTTAAAAGAATCTTTAATACGTAAATACGGTACCGAATTTTACGAAGCATTAGAAGCCACGGCGCTTCATCAAAAAAGTCAAAAAAAATAAGCATGTCTGAAACAGCTGCATCATTTATTGCAAAGAGTACCATTAAGGCTGCCGATTTAGAGCACCGTCGGAAAATTAATTTTAATATTTCTAAGTACAATGCCGTTGTGCCTATTGGTAAATCACAATTTACCGACGTCAACATTACACGTGAACGTGCAAAAAATATTAAGTGGGAAGCCATTGAAAATTTAGATAAATACTTACTAGCGTTTGAGCAAAAAATTACGGCAAGAGGCGCTACCGTTATATGGGCCAATGATACTGCAGAAGCTTTAGAAGCGATAGGAAAAATTTGCAAAGAACGTAATTGCAAAACGGTGGTGAAAAGCAAGAGCATGGTTACCGAAGAAATCCATTTGAATGATTTTTTAGAAGCCTCCGGAATAGAAAGCGTAGAAACAGATTTAGGAGAATATATTCAGCAATTAGATGGCGAACCACCGTATCATATTGTAACACCAGCGATGCACAAAAGCAAAGAAGATGTTGCTAAACTATTTGCCACTAAGCTTGGTACGAAACCCGATTTAACACCCGAAGAATTAACACAAGTTGCACGTATCAAGCTTCGTGAAAAATACACAGAAGCTCAAGTGGGTGTTACCGGTGCCAATTTTTTGATTGCCGATATAGGAGGCATCGCTATTACCGAAAATGAAGGCAACGGCCGCTTGAGTTGCGCATGGCCTAAAACACATATTGCGGTAGTAGGCATCGAAAAAATGATTCCTTCGATTCATGATCTTCCACTTTTTTGGCCACTGCTTGCCACCTATGGAACCGGTCAAAAAGTAACCGTATACAATTCCATTTTAACGGGTCCTAAGCAAGCTGGTGAATCAGATGGTCCCGAAGAAATGTTTGTGATTTTATTGGACAACGGCCGAACCAATTTGCTCGCTAACCCAACAGCGCGCGAAGCACTTTATTGCATTAGATGTGGCGCTTGTTTAAACGCTTGTCCAGTGTACAAGAATATTGGTGGGCACTCATACGAAACCACATACAGTGGTCCTATTGGTAAAGTCATTACACCCTATTTAAGTGGCGTTGATGATTACAAACACCTTAGTAATGCATCTTCTTTGTGTGGCAATTGCACAGAGGTTTGTCCGGTGCGCATCAATTTACATGAACTCTTATTAGATAACCGTCACGAAGCGGTATCGCAGGGCACTAGTACACTCGCAGAGCGTGTTGCCTGGAAGGCTTGGATGGTGGCAAGTTTAAATAGACCCATGATGAATATGGGCAATGGCAAAATGAAAAACTGGGTAGTCAATAAAGTTTTTAAAGGTTGGGCCGTACACCGCTCTGAATTAGACTTTACGCCAAAAACATTCAATGAAATGTGGAAGGAAAAAACTACATCCCGTCAGCGTCCGTAATAGGAATAATTTCTTGGTGTTGCTTTTTCATAGACCTATTTACTAGGTATACGCCAGTAAGTGTTACAAAGGAACCTATAAATATGGGTAGGCTTAATTTTTCATCTTCTATAATATATGCTCCTACAATAGTAGCCACAATCGGGTTGATGTAGGCATACAGCGATGCTATGGCTGGTGGCAAATGCTTCATCGTATAAATGAATGCAGCAAATGCAACAATGGAGCTAGCTACAATTAAATAAGCAATCACCATCCAAATGGTAAATGTTATTTCTTGAATTGGGATAGATTTACCGGAAGCCGATGCAAAAGCACCTAAAAAAAAGCAACTTAAAAACATTTGCCAACCCGTTGCATAATAGGGATTCATATTCATTTTATTACGTGCAATAAAAATGGTGCCAAAGCTCCAGCTTAACATCGCAATAAGTGACACCACAACACCCATAAAATAGCCCACAGAGTTATGTACGGCTAGGTTTTCATAAAATACAATACCAATACCAATAATACCTAGTAGCATACCCTGAAAAGTAAGTGATGTAATTTTTGTGTTGTTGTATCTTACTTTTTCAATGATAACAACACTGAGTGGATACAAAGCAGCAATGAGTGCTGCGAGCCCACTTGGAATTTCTTTTAAAGCATAGGTAGAAAAACCATTTGCTATTACAAATAGTAAAATAGACATCCCTAAAAGCCATTTGAATTCTTTAAAAGTTGGCAGCTTTTGCCCCTTAATTAAAAAAAATACAATTAACGATAGGCCACCTAATCCGTTTCTAATGGCCGATAACTCAAAGGCTAGCATGCCTTGTTTGATACCATACTTACTTGCTACCCAGGTAGTACCCCAAATGATACTGGTGAGGCCTAATCCCGCGTATGCTTTTTGTTTGGTGGTCATCTATACTCGTTATTAATGTCTAAAATGGCGAAGACCCGTCATCACCATCGCTAGTTTATGCGCTACACAATATTCGATACTGTCTTTGTCTCTTACAGATCCGCCTGGTTGAATAAACGCTTCGATGCCTGCCTCATGTGCAATTTGCACACAATCGTTAAAAGGGAAAAACGCATCAGATGCAAGCACGGCGCCTTTTAAATCAAAATGAAATTGATGTGCTTTTTCGATAGCATGTCTGAGGGCGTCTATGCGACTGGTTTGACCACAGCCTTTACCCACCAATTGTTTATTTTTTACAAGTGCAATGGCATTACTCTTTAAATGTTTGCATACTAGGTTGGCGAACATTAAATTTTCTTTTTCGTCTTCGGTAGTGGTTCTGCCACCTACTTCATTCCAAGTGTCAAAGTTCCCCGTATCAGGCGCTTGGGCTAATACACCGTTTAGTAAAGATTTGCTCGGTGTTTTTAAAGCAGTTGTATTGCCAGTGAGTTGTAATAAAATTCTATTCTTTTTGCTTTTTAAAATATCAAGTGCACCGGCTTCATAGTTAGGCGCAATTAAAACTTCAAAAAATATTTCATTGATGGCGTTTGCAGTAGCCGTATCAATGGTGCTATTGGTTACTAATACGCCACCAAAAGCGCTTTCGTTATCTCCGCCTAAAGCTGCGTCCCAAGCTTCTTTAACAGTGCCTCTTGCAGCAATACCACAAACATTGGTGTGCTTGATAATGGCAAAAGTAGTTTCATTAAATTCTCCAATTAGTTGCACGGCTGCGTCTACGTCTACTAAATTATTATAAGACAATTCTTTACCATTAAGTTGCGTAAAGAGTGCTTGTAAATTACCTGTAAAAGTAGCCCCCTGGTGTGGGTTTTCACCGTAACGCAGTATTTGTGTAGGTGCTGGATTAAAGTAATTGCTAATGGCAATATCATAATGCATCACCACCTCAAAAGCTTTTGCTGCAAAAGCTTTCCTTTGCTCTATAGTAGTAGTGCCGGCTTGTGCAGCAAGCATGGTTGCTAGTACTGCATAATCTTGTTTAGCAGCAATAACTACAAGGTCTCTAAAGTTTTTGGCAGCAGCTCTAATCATAGAAGGGCCACCAATATCAATTTTTTCGATAATGGCTTTTTCTTCGGTAGTTGTCGCCAGCGTTTCTTCAAAAGGATATAAATCAACGATCACTACATCAATTTCGGGAATATGGTACTCCTCCATTTCAACTAGATCTTGCGGCTCGTATCTACGACCAAGTATCCCGCCAAAAATAGCAGGGTGTAGTGTTTTAACACGGCCTCCTAAAATAGAAGGGTAGGTAGTTAAACTTTCTACCGCAACACAGGTGATGCCTAAATCTTCTAAAAATTTTTGCGTGCCACCTGTCGAGTAGATGGTTACGTTTTGAGCGACTAATTGACGTGCTAAAGGCTCTAAACCATCTTTATAAAAGACAGAAATGAGCGCTGATTTAATTTTCTTTTCCATTGCTTGATTGGTGGACAAAAGCCCCTTGTTGAGAAACAAAATGATGCCGCA
>CANEWV010000128.1 GCA_947442905.1 Chitinophagaceae bacterium
AAGCAATTAACAATGAACAAGATTAATACAATACATAGCCGATTTGTACCATTACAAGAAGAAAACGTGGACACGGATCAAATTATTCCGGCACGTTTTTTAAAGGCAACTACACGCGATGGTTTTGGTAAAAATTTATTTAGAGATTGGCGCTATCATAACGATAACGAATTAGAACCAAAGCAAGATTTCATTTTAAATGACGCAAGTTATAGCGGACAAATTTTAGTGGCTGGAAAAAACTTTGGTTGTGGGTCGTCACGTGAGCACGCAGCTTGGGCTATTAAAGACTATGGTTTTTTAGTAGTGGTGTCCAGTTTTTTTGCAGACATTTTTAAAAACAATGCACTCAACAACGGTCTTTTATCTATCACGGTATCAGAAGCTTTTTTAGCATCCATTTTTGCGTTGGATAAAGAAGCTACTCTATCGGTTTGTTTAGAAAATCAAACTATTACCATTGATGCCACAGGTGCGGTTGAAACATTTGACATCAATGCGTATAAAAAAACCTGTTTATTAAATGGCTACGACGATATTGATTATTTGATCAGTAACAAAGCGGCCATAGAGAATTTTGAAAAAAATAGAGCGTAAGCAAATTATAATTAGAACCCTGGTGTGTTATGAATAAAAAAATTGCTGTTATACCCGGAGATGGGATTGGACCAGAAGTAACTGCGCAAAGTATTAAAGTGCTAAATGCCATTGGTCAAAGATTTGGTCATGTGTTTAGTTACGAATATGCCCTTATGGGTGCAGATGCGATTGATAAAACAGGAAGTCCTTTGCCGGATGAAACCGTTGCTACTTGCCTCGCTTCCGATGCTGTGTTGTTTGGTGCTATAGGCCATCCAAAATATGACAATGATCCTACTGCTAAAGTAAGACCAGAGCAAGGGCTTTTAAAACTTCGTAAAGATTTACAACTCTTTGCCAATATCCGTCCAATTGATACCTATAAAGCACTATCGCATATGTCGCCTTTAAAAGCGAAGCAATTAGAGGGTATTGATTTTGTAATTTTTAGAGAGCTCACGGGCGGTATTTATTTTGGCAAAAAAGAACTTGCTGCTGACGGTCAATCTGCAAGTGATTTGTGTAGTTACTCGGTAGCTGAAATTGAAAGAATTGCACACCTCGCATTTAAGTACGCCCAAAACAGAAGAAAAAAATTAACCCTTGTTGACAAAGCCAATGTGTTAGAAACGTCTAGACTATGGCGCAAAGTAATTCAGGGTATGAGTGCCTCTTATCCGGATGTTACTGTAGACTATATGTTTGTGGACAATGCTGCGATGCAAATTATTTTGTATCCCGCACAGTTTGACGTGATCCTTACTGAAAATTTATTTGGTGATATTATTAGCGACGAGGCAAGTGTATTAAGTGGATCATTAGGGTTACTACCTTCTGCATCTGTTGGTAATCAGGTGGCACTTTTTGAACCTATTCATGGCTCTTATCCGCAAGCTGCAGGAAAAGATATTGCCAACCCGCTTGGTTCTATTTTATCTGCTGCCATGCTTCTCGATCATTTGGGTATGCATGATGAAGCGGTGGTTGTTAGAAAAGCAGTGGACTGGACACTCACTAATGGTTTTGTTTCAAAAGATATTGATCCAATCAATAATTATGCAACAACGGCTATTGGAGAAATCATCAGTGATTTTATTGAGAAAAAAAGAGACACCGAAAAAAATAATAATGATGGTGAAAATAAATCAACCATTATTTAATTAAGCGCAAATAAATAATTATGGCTTCCTATTATAACGAAAATACGGTCCTCTTTTTAAATGGTGAATTTGTAAAAGCGGCGGATGCAAAAATGGATTTGTATAGTCAGTCACTTCATTATGGCTATTCTGTGTTTGAAGGCATTCGTTCTTATAAAACAGAGGATGGCACTACAAAAATATTTAAGGCAAAGGAGCATTTTGACCGTTTTAAGGCATCGGCTCAGGCTATTAATCTCCCCTATACCTACAACACCGAAAGTTTAATTGAGAGCACGAATACATTACTCGCATTAAATAATTTAGGAGATGCATATATAAGACCGGTGGTGTATGCGCCAGCAAATATGTCGTTTACGCAAAACACAGAATCGTTTGTATTTATTCAGGCCTGGGAAATGGGTCCTTTTTTAGGAGACAAAAGAATTCGTGTGATGACTTCTTCATTCCAGCGCCCCAATCCAAAAGGATTTAAAATTCATGCAAAAGCAGCAGGTCATTATGTAAACTCTATTATGGCAAGTCAGGAAGCTAAAGCGGCTGGATATGATGAGGCACTGCTTTTAGACATGCACGATCATGTAGCAGAAGCGCCAGGCGCTAATGTGTTTTTTGAAAAAGAGGGCACGCTGTATACGCCAAGTTTAGGGAACATTTTACCAGGAATTACACGCGCAACAGTTATTGAACTATGCGCTGCACATAATATCCCAGTAGTAGAAACTAGTTTTGGTATTGATGCTATAAAAGGAGCCGATGCTGCATTTTTTTGTGGAACAGCAGCAGAAGTGATAGGTCTCGAATCGATAGACGATGTGTCATTTACAAAAAACTGGGACGATACTGCAAGTAAAAAAATTCAATCTGCGTATCAAAAATTAGTACGCACAAATTAATCATAATGGCAAACGAATTAAATAAGTATAGCAAAACACTTACCCAAGACGCAACGCAACCTGCTGCGCAGGCCATGTATTACGGTATTGGTTTAACAGACGCCGATTTAGCAAAACCGCAAGTAGGTATTGCAAGCATGGGTTACGATGGCAATACTTGTAACATGCACTTAAATGATTTAGCAGCGGTTGTAAAAAAAGGAGTGTGGGATGCACAAATGGTAGGCCTTGTATTTAATACCATTGGCGTGAGTGATGGTATGAGTAATGGAACACCTGGTATGCGTTATTCTTTAGTGAGTAGAGACGTTATTGCAGATTCTATTGAAGCCATTTGTGGTGCTCAATATTATGATGGTATCATTGCGATTCCGGGTTGTGATAAAAATATGCCAGGAAGTTTAATTGCCATGGGCCGATTAAATAGACCTTCCATTATGGTGTATGGTGGAACCATTGCACCGGGGCATTATAAAGATCAAGATTTAAATATTGTTTCTGCATTTGAAGCACTCGGTCAAAAATTAGCCGGCGAATTAGAAGAAGCAGATTTTAAAGGAATTATTCAGCACGCTTGTCCGGGTGCAGGAGCATGTGGTGGTATGTATACTGCCAATACCATGGCGTCTGCCATTGAAGCGCTAGGTATGAGTCTTCCGTACTCTTCTTCTAACCCAGCTTTAAGCCCCGAAAAAAAGCAGGAATGCGTAGACGCTGGTAAAGCAATATATCATTTGCTCGAAAAAGATATCAAGCCTTCAGATATCATGACGCGTAAAGCATTTGAAAACGCCATTACGATTATTATGGTGCTAGGCGGTAGCACCAACGCTGTCTTGCACATGATTGCCATGGCAAAAAGTGTAGGTGTAGAAGTAACGCAAGATGATTTTCAAACCATTAGCGATAAGGTACCGGTACTTGCCGATTTTAAACCGAGTGGTAAATATTTGATGCAAGATTTACATCAGTATGGTGGCGTACCTGCTGTTATGAAATATTTATTAAAAGAAGGGCTACTGCATGGTGATTGTTTAACCGTAACCGGAAAAACAATGGCAGAAAATTTAGCTAGCGTTCCTGATTTAGATTTCGATCAACAAAAAATTATAAAACCGATTTCACATCCCATTAAACCAACGGGTCACCTGCAAATTTTATACGGCAATTTAGCTACCGGTGGTTCTGTTGCAAAAATTAGTGGTAAAGAAGGTGAACTTTTTGAAGGGCCAGCCCGTGTATTTGATGGCGAAGAGCAGCTCATTGCAGGTATTCATTCGGGACGCATAAAAGCAGGAGATGTTGTGGTGATTAGACAAGTAGGCCCTAGAGGCGCACCGGGTATGCCTGAAATGCTGAAGCCTACGTCTGCTATTATTGGTGCGGGACTTGGAAAATCAGTAGCGCTTATTACCGATGGAAGATTTAGTGGTGGTACACATGGTTTTGTTGTAGGGCATATTACGCCAGAAGCTTTTGTGGGTGGATTGATTGCACTCGTAGAAGACAATGACGTCATTGAATTAAATGTTGCTACTAAAAAAATGACATTAAAGGTAGATGATGAAACCATTGCAGCGCGCCGCGCAAAATGGTTAGCACCTAAATTAAATGTAACAAAGGGTTTGTTGTTTAAATATGCGCAGTGTGTAAAAGACGCTTCGCAGGGTTGTGTAACTGATGAACTATAAATACTAAAATGATGCAAGCAGAATTAACAAAACCATCTTTAGCTACACCTGAACATCCGGTAGAAATATCAGGATCGCAGGCGGTACTCGAAGCATTTATTGCAGAAGGGGTGGATACTATTTTTGGTTATCCTGGGGGTGCAATTATGCCTATTTATGATGCACTGTATGATTATCACGACAGGCTCAAACATATTTTAGTGCGTCATGAACAAGGCGGTATTCATGCCGGCCAAGGTTATGCGAGAAGTAGTGGTAGAACGGGTGTAGTATTTGCTACATCTGGGCCTGGTGCTACTAATTTAGTAACGGGACTTGCAGATGCACTCATTGATAGTACACCACTTGTTTGTATTACAGGTCAAGTGTTTGCGCATTTATTAGGTACCGATGCTTTCCAGGAAACGGATATCATCAATATTACAACGCCTGTTACCAAATGGAATTATCAAGTAACAGACGCTACAGAAATTCCACAAGTATTAGCTAAAGCATTTTTTATTGCGAGCACGGGTAGACCTGGTCCTGTGCTTATTGATATTGCTAAAAATGCGCAGCTACAAAAGTTTAGTTATACAGGCTACACAAAATGCGATCATATTCGTAGTTATAGACCTAAGCCCATTGTTCGAAAATCTTATATCGAACAGGCCGCGGCACTAATCAATGAAGCTAAAAAACCATTTGTCATTTTTGGACAAGGGGTTATTTTAGGAAGAGCCGAAGAAGAATTTAAAGCTTTTATAGAAAAAGCAGGACTCCCTGCAGCATGGACCATACTTGGTTTAAGTGCACTACCAACGGATCATCCGCAAAATGTGGGTATGCTTGGAATGCACGGTAATTATGGGCCCAATGTATTAACCAACGAGTGTGATGTGTTAATTGCAGTGGGTATGCGTTTTGATGACCGTGTTACGGGAAGACTTGATAAATATGCCAAGCAAGCAAAACTCATTCACCTCGATATTGATCCTGCCGAAATTGACAAGAATGTAAAATCTACAGTACCTGTTTGGGGTGATTGTAAAGAAACACTTCCATTATTAACAGCGCTTGTAGATGAAAAAAAGCATACCGATTGGTTAAATACTTTTCATCGTTATACCAAGGAGGAGCACGATATTGTCATTGATCAAGAACTGCATCCTGCCAGTGGTGAAATAACCATGGGTGAAGTAGTAGAAGCGCTCAATGAACTTACAAATGGTGACGCCATTATTGTAACTGATGTTGGACAACATCAGATGGTTGCATGTAGGTATGCGAAATTTAACGAATCAAAAAGCAATATTACGTCT
>CANEWV010000129.1 GCA_947442905.1 Chitinophagaceae bacterium
CCATCACTTTTCTGGTGGTGATCTTCATGCAAATACCACAAAAAGCCATGCATCACATATTTATGGGTAGCCCAGGTAATGGGTTCCATTAACAAAAAAAAGCCTATCGCAACAAAAACATAGATCATGGTAAATAATTTCGAAGTGTTAAAAAAAACAGCACTTGAATACATAACAAATGTAGTGCAAAAGGGTTGGCTTTAGGTTGCTCCCATTTTCTAAATAAAACAAGTAAACCGGCACTTACGATAAACCAACATACATAATTATACAAAGGAATATCTAGTGATAGCCAGGTCCAAAAACCAAGCTTAACAGCTACTGGCTCCATTAACCAATCAAATAAAACGGCCACAAGGGCTGCATCAAGTACAAATGCTATATTTTCTATGCGTTTAGGTACAGCTTCCCCTTCTTTTAAAAAATGGTGCTGTAACCAGCGGTGCAACATTGTCATAACGGTTCCGGCACAAAAAACAACCACAAACCAGTTCATCCCAATAGTAAAAGGCACGTCCATGAGTCCGGGTCCTAATGCTTTTCCATAAAAATAAGATCCAAACAAAAAACCCGTATGCACGCCTATTATTTCGGAGAGCATACCTGTAATAAATGCGGTAATAAAAAAATACCAGAATTTAGGTGATAGGCTGGGTTGATTCCAAAGAAGCAGTACAAACATGATCCAAAGGTTGAGTGGCGTATTTGAAACAAACCAAGCTGCATGGTCAGAAATTAAAATACCAAGCATGCCACTAACATGAAAGAGTAGTGCGATAAAAACAGAAATAGTAAGTTTATATTGTTGCATAAAAAGCCTCATATCACGCTGTCTTTTGCCACTAAATTACTCATAATTTCTGCACTTTTTAAACAAAGCGGAATGCCGCCACCTGGGTGCACACTTCCCCCCACAAAATACAAGCCCTCATATTGTTTGCTAAAATTAGGATGACGCAAAAATGCTGCCATGGGGGCATTGGAACTGGTCCCATACAGCGATCCCTGATAGGAAGCGGTGTTTGCTTCAATTAACAGAGGATCTAATATTTTCTCCGTTTCAATTAAAGGCTCAATGGGCTCACCCAACATGCGTTCTAATTTATCGAGCACCGCTTTTTTTACAGACGCTGTAATAGCAGACCAATCTTGACCCGTATTGGCAGGCACATTCACCATTACAAACCAGTTTTGCTTACCCGTAGGTGCCTGAATGCCAGGCTCACACACCGACGTTATATTAATGTACACAGTAGGATCTGAAAAAGGAATTTTTACGTCAAATAAATGCGCAAACTCTGCTTCATAATTTTCTGTAAAAAAAATATTATGCAAACTAAGCTGTGGGAAATCTTTTTTGATGCCCCAATAAAAAATCAATGCACTACTACTCCGCTCCTGCTTTAAAATATGTTGCGCTTTAGAAGGCTCACCTAGTAAATTCAGGTATGTAAAATAAACATCTGCATTACTCACAACAATATCGGCAGTTACCGATTTGCCATTTACCACTACTCCTGTTGCTTTATTTTTTGTGGTTGTAATTTCTTGAACGGGACTATTAAAATAAAATTGAACGCCTATTTTTTTTGCTACTGCTACAAGTGCATTGGTAATTGAAATCATGCCGCCGGAAGGATAAAAGCTACCCTCATTATGCTCCAAATGGGCAATTAATGTGAGCATACTTGGTGCCACATAAGGATTGCTTCCATTATAGGTAGCGTACCTATTAAAAAGTTGGACTAACTTTTTAGAAGAAAAAGATTTTTCGTTGTGTGTATGCATCGACCTTGTTACATACGACATTTTAAATGCGCGTAACGCCGACAAAAGCGGAATCTTAAACAGCGTAGAAAATTTATGCAACGAATGATCTAAAAAAACTTGACCTATACGCGTGTATAATTTTTCCGAAGAAGCTAAATAGTTTTTAATATTACTAACAGGTTCACCCGTTTTTTTATGTGCTTCTTCAGCAAATAAATCTGGATCTGCAGCAGCATGAATCACTGTTCCGTCTTCATAAAAATAATGACATGAAACCGGCATTTTTTGATAGGTAAAATAATCGGATAGCTTTTCGCCAACTAAGGCAAGTAGTGCCTCTAATTGATGGGGTTGGGTAAATAAACTAGGGCCTGTATCAAATTGATAATCCGCTTCTGAAAAATGACCGAGTTTTCCCCCGGGCTTGTCTGATTTTTCATATACATCTACTACATACCCCTGCGCCACCAACCTAATACTAGCCGCAAGTCCTGCAATGCCAGATCCAATAATCACTGCTTTTTTAGACTGCATGTATTTGATTTTGCGGCTCTGCCATCCATGCTTTTAATTTTGGATAAGCAATATGAAACCAAGCAGTAAAACGTTCTGGCGTTTCCTGTATTTGCTGTTCTAATTCCTGCGCCGGCATAAATGCATATGCTGCAACCTCTTCTGTATTAAAATCCACTGGACCATCATACTGTCCGGTAAATACATGGTCAAACTCATGTTCTGTTAATCCGTTCTCAAAATCTGCATTATAGGTAAAATCAAACGCTTTGATAAGGCTTGTTGTAAAACCCATTTCTTCTTGTAACCTTCTTGTAGCTGCCGCTAAAATTTCTTCACCGGGTCTTGGATGACTACAACAAGTATTGGTCCAAAGTCCACCGCTATGGTATTTTGAAAATGCACGCTGTTGCATTAATACATCGCCATTTTTATTGAAAACAAAAACACTAAACGCCCTATGTAGTAAAGCCTGCTTGTGGGCTTCCATTTTTTCCATGGCGCCAACAGGTTCGTCCTTTTCGTTTACCAGCACAACTTGTTCTAACATAACTTGGGAGGGGGGCTTTACATGATATTTAACTGGCTTCTGATGCCAGCCTTTGCAAGTATAAATGCTTTTCCATAATCTGGAATACGAATGCGGGACTCTAAAATATCTGCAGGCTCTAAGCGTTTTATTTTTTTAAATAATGAGAGATAGTATTTGTAAGCTACATACACACCAAATCTTGCCTTGATGGGTAAATTTAAAATACCTGCGTAAGCATCATCAAAATCTTTTTGAATATCCTGCTCAATGGCTAATTTATCGGCGTGCGTAAAATTAGTAAAATCGCAATCCGGGAAATACATACGGTCTAGTCCTTCAAAATCTGCTTTTACATCACGTAAAAAATTTACTTTTTGAAATGCAGATCCTAAACTTTTTGCAGCAGGCTTCAATGCATCATACTGCACCTGATTACCTGCACAAAAAATATACAAACACATAAGACCTACCACCTCTGCACTGCCGTAAATATAGGTTTCGTAACCAGCTCTATCGTAGGTGTGCTTTCCTAAATCAAGTTCCATGCTATATAAAAAAGCGTCAATGAGCGCATGATCGATTTTATATTGATTAACGGTCATTTGAAAACTATGTAAAATTGGATTCAAACTAATACCTCTTTCGATAGCATCATAGGTTTCTTTTTTAAATTCTTCAAACAACATGGCCTTATCGTAACCATGAAAAGTATCTACTATTTCATCCGCAAAACGAACAAAACCATAAATATTACAAATGGGTGTGCGTAAGTCTTTATGCAACAATCTAATCGCCGAAGAAAAGCTAGTGCTATACTTTTCGGTTGTTATTCTACTACAATCCTGACTCACTTCATGAAACAGGTTCATCATAGTTGTTTGTTTTTATTTGTTGAATAATGTTTTACTACTTGTCCAGCTACCACTTCACCACTAATCAAACTTGGCGGCACGCCCGGACCTGGCACTGTTAACTGACCCGTATAAAAAAGATTTTTTACCTTTTTACTACGACAACTTGGTTTTAAAATAGCTGTTTGTAGTAAAGTGTTTGCAAGCCCGTATGCATTGCCTTTAAATGCATGATAATCCAATATAAAATCAGATTGCGCAAAAGACCTTTTATAAACAATAGCATCCTTAACTGATTGTCCCAACCTCTTTTCGATGCGGGTTAACATTTGATCCAAATATTTTTCCCTAACGTCTTCTGTGTCACCTGCCAAACCCGTTGCAACTGGCATTAATAAAAAAAGGTTTTCGTGTCCTTCTGGTGCCGATGTAGCATCTGTTACAGAAGTTACACTCATGTAAAAGAGCGGATCGGTGGGCCAAGATTTTGTGGTATAAATTTCGGCGCCATGTACTTCAAATGAAGTATCAAAAAACAAAGTATGGTGCTGAACGTCTGTTAATTTTTTATTGAGCCCAATGTAATAAATGAGACAACTAGGCGCCATAACGCGTGAATCCCAGTAAGCAGCACTGTAAGACTGAGCAGCAGCAGGTAATAGTGCCGTTTCGATGTGGTGATAATCGGCACCACCTATGATTACATCTGCTTCAAAATTTCCTTTACGGGTACATACACGTGTTGCGATTTTATTGTCAACTTCTATAGAAGTAACTTCGTGTTCAAATTTAAACTGTACACCTAACGACACCGCTAAATCATACATGCCCTCTACAATGTTATACATCCCTGTTTCTGGATACCATGTACCGCCTTTTATATCGGCGTAATTCATGAGGGAATAGAGCGCAGGTGTATGTTCTGGTAAAGCACCTAAAAACAAAACAGGAAACTCCATGAGCTCACGCAGTTTTGGATTTTTAAAATGTTTGGCAACGTGTTTTTTGATAGACGTAAAAACATCGAGTTTAAAAATACCTTTTATTAAATCCCAATCTATAAATTCAGTTACCGATTGACTAGGCTTGTGCACGAGCTTATTAATACCTACTTCATATTTATAAGCAGCTTCTGCTAAAAATAAATCGAGTTGATGACCTGCACCTGGTTCAATGGTATCAAATAAAGTTTTAAGCGCATTGTAATTGGCAAGAATATCTACCGGACCATCAGACCAGTATACGCGGTACGAAGGATCCAGCCTTATAAGCTTGTAATAATCCGACACCGACTTATTAAATTGATTAAAGTAACGTTCAAAAACATCCGGCATCCAATACCAACTAGGACCCATGTCAAATGTAAAGCCTGCAGTTTTATACCTACGCGCTCTTCCTCCAGGCTGTTCATGTTTTTCCAAAACGGTAACATCCCAACCTGCTTTAGCCATAAATGACGCAGCAGATAAGCCGGCAAAGCCGCTTCCAATAATAACGACAGATTGTTTCAAAGTCTAGTAAAAATAAACAAAAATTAGTACCTGTTCAACTGATTTTTTAGCAGCTTACGTGCAAAGTGAATTCTACTTTTAATGGTACCGAGCGGTTCGTTTAACATATCAGCAATTTCGTGGTATTTATATCCATCAAAATATAACAAAAAAGGGTTTTTGAAAATGATAGGTAAACTATGAATGGCTTCTTGTACTTCTTTTAAATTGAGTTTTGCAATCGCTTCGTTACTTACAGAAGTTTGATTGTTATCAATTAAAAAATCGTTGGGGGTATTATCAAATACAGTGGCTTGTTTTGATTTTTTGCGGTAATCATTGATAAAAATATTACGCATAATGGTGTACAACCAGGCTTTAATGTTGGTGCCTACATTGTACTTATCACGATTGGCTAGCGCCCTAAACAAGGTTTCCTGCACCAAATCTTTAGCCGATTCGTTATCACG
>CANEWV010000130.1 GCA_947442905.1 Chitinophagaceae bacterium
AACTCCGACAATGCCAAAAACCAGAAATACAAATGTTTAATGCGCCTTAAAAAGTTGTTTTTTGCGCAATACAATATTGGAGAGTAAGAACATAGAATTATTAAAATGGAAGATTTAATATTATTAGAAACCATCGAAAAGTACCTGAGCAACCAAATGGATGCCCAAGAAAAAGCTGCTTTCGAGTTGGTTCGTAAAAACACCCCCGAAATAGACCAGATGGTGGTGGAGCATGCCATGTTCTTGCAACAAATTAACGATTACAGCGCCATTAAATCTATCAAACAAACACTTGCTCAAACGCACCAAAATTTATTGGAGCGTGGCGAGATCTCAAATAGCGAAACCGTTTCAAGCAGCGCAAAAATTTTACAATTATTTCACAAGTATAAGAAAGTAGCTTCTATCGCGGCATCTGTAGGTGGTGTGATTGCATTATTTATTAGCGGCCTAGCCTTATACCTTTCTCCAGTTAGTCACAACAATCAAATACAGCAACTAAGTAACGATATCGCGGCTATTAAAAAGAGCCAACAATACCAAGGCAAACTTATTAATGAGGTAAAAAGTAAATTACCTGCAGGTGTTAAGTTTATTAGTGGTGGTTCAGGATTCTTAATTGACGCCAAAGGTTTTATTGTTACCAACGCACACGTTATTAAAGGAACTGGCGCGATTGTAGTTGACAATAACGGTAAAGAATATGTTGCTGAAATTGCTTTAATCGATCAAGAAAAAGATTTAGCGATTTTAAAAATTGACGACGCAGATTTTACTTCTAAAAAATCTCTCCCTTATTCTATTCGTAAATCAACTACTGACTTAGGCGAAGAAATATTTACCCTTGGTTATCCAAGAAATGAAATCGTTTATGGTACTGGCTATTTAAGTGCTAGAAGTGGTTACGAAGGCGACTCACTCTCCTATCAACTACAAATGAGTGCCAACCCTGGTAATTCAGGCGCTCCTGTGTTTGATAATGCTGGTGAAGTAATTGGCGTACTTAGTACTAGAGAAGCACAATTAGAAGGCGTTGTATTTGCACTTAAGTCAAATAATATTTACAAAGTAGTACGTGATTATAACGAAATGAACGACGGTGGTAAAGACATTAAAATATCTACCCGCTCTACCATAAGCCGTATGTCACGCAAAAAGCAAATTTCAACGCTTGAGTCTTGCGTTTACTATGTAAAGTCTTTTGATAAATAATTGTAATTGATTATTACAATACTATCCCCATAAATTACTAGGATACAATCCTTTTTCTACCAGATTAGAGATACTCGCCTGCACTACAGGAGCATCTTCTTTATAGGTAACGCCAAACCAACTTGCAGAAGTTGTACCTACTTTTACATTGCCTAATTTAGCATTCACAAAATGTTTGGTAACAGAGGGTAAGAAAAATTCAGATTTCAATTCCATCCCTTGCGTATCCAAAAATCTAGAAAATTCTGATTCGCATAGTGCTACAAAGCTAGCTGGATAACATAAAAAGTTCATGCTTACAGTGGTGTCTGCAGTTAAAGGAAATAACTGATCGTTGTCTTCATAAACAATAACACCGTCTTCGTTTTTAAATATTTTTGTACGCTCGTTGATGTCTAATAAATTACCATCAGCGTCTACACTACAAACACCTCTACTCACCGTTCCATTATCACTTAATGTTTTACCTAATTCATATCCGATGATAGAATAAGTTTCATCATTGCACTCATTGTTTAAAAAAGAGGCCGCTTGTACAAAAGCGTCTTTACCATAAAAGTCATCTGCATTAATTACAGCAAATGGTTCGTTTAATTTTCCTTTGCAACATAGAACTGCGTGTGCAGTACCCCAAGGTTTTACACGCTCAGGTGTTACATTTTTACCTTCCGTAAATGCAGCTAAATGCTGGTATACATAATCGGTAGCAATTTTGCCATTTAACTTTGGTTCAAAAATTGACTTAAATTGCTCACTAAACTCTTCTCTAATAATAAAAACAATTTTACCAAAACCCGCCTCAATTGCATCATAAATAGAATAATCCATGATAGTTTCGCCACTAGGTCCAAAAGATTGAATTTGTTTCATGCTACCGTAACGGCTTGCCATACCGGCTGCAAGAATTACTAAAGTTGGTTTCATAAGAGAATATTAAGGGCTGCGAAGCTAAATCATTCTTTAAAATAGTTGACACATATTACAAATGAATATTAATAATATTTATATACAAGATATCAGCAAATTATATAATAATATATTGAATATCAATATATTAAGAGCCGATATGTTGGATCCAGTAGTAAGTGGCAACAAATGGTTTAAACTACAATTTTATGTGCGTGACGCCATTGCTGCTGGCAAAACAACACTGGCCACTTTTGGCGGCCCCTATTCCAACCATATAATTGCCACTGCAAAATATGGGGAAAGCATGGGACTCAAAACGGTAGGTTTTATTAGAGGTGAAAAACCAACAACCCTTTCGCCAACCTTAACGGATGCCATCCAACATGGCATGACACTACATTTTGTTTCCAGAGAAAACTTTGAGCAAACAGAAAAAATTATTGCGCATAACCAAGATCCAAATTGGGCATGGATTCCTGAAGGCGGTTATGGTGTTACAGGGGCAGAGGGCGCAAAATCAATGCTAACCATTAAAGACACCAGCAGTTACGATACCATCATTTGTGCAGTAGGTACAGGTACTATGATGGCTGGACTTATTAAAGCAGCAGCGCCACATCAAAAAGTTATTGGCCTATCCGTTTTAAAAAATAATGTTTCGATTGACGCAGAAATAAAAGCGCTGTTGACCAAAGAGGAAGCCAACAAAAGTTTTGAAATGATACATGATTATCATTTTGGCGGCTATGCAAAACACAATCCAGCACTGATTGATTTTATGAATGATTGTTACAAAAAAATGGAACTGCCATTAGATTTTGTATACACGGCTAAATTAATGTACGGGGCTAAAGACCTTGCTACCAAAGGGAAATTTGAACCCTCATCAAAAATACTTGTGATACATTCGGGCGGATTACAAGGCAACCGTTCTTTTAAAAAAGGAACATTAACCTTTTAATTAAACTTTTAAAATTAACCGTTACGATTTTAAAGTAGCACCAAAAATTTGTTCGAAATTTTGTTTGACCAAATTTTTTACTTCTTGCATGGGCACATCTCGCCCTAATTCTTTTTGCAAAGATGTAACCTGCTTATCAGGTATTCCACAAGGAACAATATTATTAAAATAAGACAAATCCGTATTTACATTAAGCGCAAAACCATGCATCGTAATCCAACGGCTACATTTAATACCCATCGCACAAATTTTACGCGCTAATTTTTTATTGTCAGGATCCAACCAAACGCCCGTTTCGCCCGCACTTCTTCCTGCAGCAATTCCATAATGCGCAAGTGTTTGAATAATCACTTCTTCTAAACTACGGAGGTACCAACCTAAATCAGTTTTAAACTTTTCTAAATCTAGTATAGGATAACCCACCAATTGCTCCGGTCCATGAAAAGTGATATCTCCTCCTCTATTGATATGAAAATAATCGATACCGTTGGCTTCCATAAAAGCGGTGGTCATAAGCACATTGGCCGCATTACCGTTTTTACCTAGCGTATACACCGGCGGATGCTCAACAAATAACAAATGATTTTTGGTAGGCCAATCCTGCACCGGAATTTCATTTTGATTACGGTAACTGGCTTTAATAGCCGAATTCTCACTCAACAAAGACTCTTGGTAGGCCCAAACCTCTTTGTACTTGCGGTTACCCAAGTCC
Organism: Chitinophagaceae bacterium; assembly: GCA_947442905.1. The sequence continues at coordinate 3,795 of CANEWV010000130.1, forward strand.
TCAAAAAAAACTTCCTGCTGCATTGCACAAAAGTAGGAAGGTTTGGGGCTATTTTTGCAACTATGGAACCGGATATTGATTTATTTAATGAAGAAGGCGCAGAAACCCTCTACGAAAGAAAAACTTTTGTCATAGACAAAGGGCAGGAACCCTTTCGTATCGACAAATGGGTGCAAACGCACATGGTAGGCGCCACCCGAAGCAAGGTTCAACAAAGTATCGAAGCAGGATTTTTAACGGTTAACGGAAAAAATGTAAAAAGCAACTATAAGGTAAGACCCGGCGACGAGATCTTAATCATGAGTCTGGTAAATCCAGAAACGCATGTTTTAAAAGCAGAAGATATTCCACTCAATATTGTTTTTGAAGATGACGCAGTTATGGTCATTAACAAACCATCCAATATGGTGGTGCATCCAGGTGTTGGCAATTATACAGGCACATTACTTAATGGCGTTGCGTATCACATGCAACAACAAAATCCAAACATAGACGAACAATCTTTACCTCGTTTTGGTCTTGTGCACCGCATCGATAAAAATACAACAGGTTTAATTGTACTTGCAAAAACAGCAGAAGCAGCAGCACATTTAGCAAAACAGTTTTTTAACCATACCGTTGAAAGAAAATACACGGCGCTTGTTTGGGGTGATGTAATAGAAGATACTGGAACCATTGTTGCAAATATTGCGCGTCACAAACAAAATAGAAAAACTTTTGACGCTTACCCCGAAGGTGATATTGGTAAACACGCCATTACACATTATAGCGTTATAGAAAGATTCAATTATGTAACCCTCATTAATTGTGTGCTAGAAACTGGTCGAACACATCAAATTAGGGTACACTTAAAACATATTGGACATACTTTATTTAATGACCTTGAGTACGGTGGAGACCGCATTTTAAAAGGCACTATTTATACCAAGTACAAACAATTTGTAGACAATTGTTTTGACGCCTGTCCAAGGTGCGCACTGCATGCTACCACACTTGGATTTGTACATCCTACCACAAACGAATTTATCAAATTTGAAGCTGCTATACCTGACGATATGCTAGCCGCAGTTCAAAAATGGAGCGGGTATGTACAAAATAAAACACGCACCGAATAGTGCGTGTTTTATAAAAGATATCAATAAAATTTTTTTTACTTCTTTACCGCTGCTTTTTGTAATGCACTTAATGGAGCTATGTATAAGCTACGTCCGTGCGTACCCAGTATAATTTCATTATCGCGCGGATGCACAGCTATATCATGCACGGGTACACTTGCAGGAAGACCTTTGTTCCACATCATAGAACTATTACCACCATCCACACTTACATATAAACCTCCATCGGTTCCCACATATAAAATGTTTTCATTGGCAACGTCTTCTTTAATAACGTTTACAGGCTCCATAGGAAGGTCTTTCATAATTTGCTTCCATGTAGCACCATAATCATCTGAACGGTATACATAGGCATTAAAATGATCGTTACGGTAGCCATTTAAGTTTACATATACACGCGCTTCATTAAAAGCACTCGCTACTACCCTGCTAACATACAATCCTTTTGGCAAGCCTTTATTCAATACAGAAAAAGTATACCCGCCATCTTTAGTAACCTGAACATTACCATCATCAGAACCAACATAAATAAGGCCAAATTTGATTGGGCTTTCACTCATGGTTGCAAGTGTTCCAAATGGAACATCTCCTTGCGACGGATTGGTGGTTAAATCAGCGCTTAAGGTTACTAAACTATCACCTCTATTAAATGAACGGTGAAATTTATTACTTCCATAATAAAACACATCTTGATTGTGTCTACTT
>CANEWV010000131.1 GCA_947442905.1 Chitinophagaceae bacterium
AACCAAACTAGAACAAGAGCAGGGCTTCCAGCACTAACAGCTACTACTGTAACGACCGATGCGATTTTTGCAAATGAATTAGCTGCCGAAAGAAGGTTAGAATTTTCGTTCGAAAATGTTAGATGGTTTGACATGTTGCGCTACAGGACAACCCTGCCAACACTTGATCCGATTGCAGCCATAAAAGCTAATTTTAGCGCTCTATTTGCGGCTCATTATTCTAAATATCCTGCGCCAGCACCAACACTTCCTACCATTCAGAGTTATGTAACAAGCGATAAATTATTACTTCCTATTCCACAGCGTGAAATAGACAATAATACCAAACTTGTAATTCCTCAGAATCCAGGTTACTAAACAATATAGATACCCCCTAGCTTAATTTAGTTAGGGGGTATTATTAAACGAATTGAACTTAATTGAGTCGAATCATTGTATGATAAAAGCAATATTGATAAGTTTATTATGTTTAGTTTTTATAACTAAAGGAACTTGTCAGGGTAGCTTGATTCAAAAGGTTACAAAAACACTTTCTAAACAAGTATTGCTAGATGCCAATCAGGCAGTGCAAGAGGAGCCAGTAACGGTTACAAGTGCTAGTTGTGAGCGTTCTAAAGGCGGCAAACACGATTTTTTTTCTGAAGGAGATTATTGGTGGCCAGATTCACTTCATCCAAATGGCCCTTACATTCAGCGAGATGGATTTACAAATCCACAAAATTTTACAGCCCACCGACTCGCAATGATTCGCTTTAGTAAATTGGTGGGAACTTTAACTACGGCATATATACTTACAAAAAACACAAAATACAGCGCAGCTGCTGTTAGGCATATAAAAGCTTGGTTTATTGACACGGCTACCCTTATGAATCCTTCCCTTTTATATGGGCAAGCAATTACGCGTAAGGTTTCTGGAAGAGGTATTGGCATTATCGATATGATTCAAATGGTAGAAGTGGCGCAAAGCATTTCAGTTTTAGAAAAGAATGGTCTTATACTTAAAAAAGACATCGTTGAATTAAAAAAATGGTTTACAAATTATCTAACATGGGTTACCACACACCCATATGGAATTGAGGAGAGAGAGGCAAAAAATAACCATGGAACCTGTTGGGTAATGCAGGTTGCTGTTTTTGCAAAACTTGTGGGTGATACTAGTTTATTGCAGTATTGCACAAAACGGTATCAAGAAGTTTTATTACCAGGTCAATTAGCGGACAATGGAAGTTTTCCATTAGAATTGAAAAGAACAAAGCCTTATGGATATTCTTTATTCAATTTAGATGCTATGACAACGATAACGCATGTTTTATCGACACAACAACAAAATTTATTTAGTTTTTCTTATAAACCAGAAATTGGAATTAAAAAGGCGATCGATTTTATGTTCCCTTTTATAGCCAATAAACAAAATTGGCCTTATCAAAAAGACGTGATGTATTGGGAGGAGTGGCCTGTGGCGCCCATCGCATTGCTATTTGGCGCTAAGGCTTTTGATAATTCAACTTGGCTCAATACTTGGGCAAGCCTAGAACACTTTCCAAAAAATGAGGAAGTAATTAGAAATACACCCATTAGACATCCACTTATTTGGTTGCATAATTAATTGAAAATTTAAAATACATATACATGAAAAAGTTTACCCCCTTGTTAATGTTGCAGCTACTATTATTGATAGTAGGTGTTCATGCGCAAAAGCAAAAGCCTAATATTTTATTTATTGCGGTAGATGATTTGAGACCGGAGCTTGGTGCTTATGGCAGCAAATTGGTTAAAACACCCAATATTGATAGGCTTGCTAAAATGAGTACTGTGTTTATGAACAATTACTGTCAACAAGCAGTTTGTGGTCCAACCCGCGCTAGTATCATGACAGGTATGCGTCCAGACCATACAAAAGTTTGGGATTTAAAAACCCAGATGCGTGATATGAATCCGGACATTGTAACCCTTCCTCAATATTTAATTACACAGGGGTATAATACAGTTGGGGGTGGAAAAATATACCATCCGAGTAGCGCTATTAAAAAAATTGATCCTGTTTCTTGGAACATACCTTACATAGAACCTAAAGCGTCTGATTTTGCAAACGGACTTGGTTTGCCAGCTAATAAGCAATACCAAAAGCCTGAAAATAAAGCACTATTTGCTGTAAAAAAAGAAAGAGCAACCAGAGACAATGATGATGAAGAGCCAACTACTATTAAAGGGCCTTCTACAGAAAATATTGACGTACCAGATCACGCTTATGAAGATGGTGTTTTAGCATTACTTGCTAAAGATCAGCTCATAAAAATGGCAAAAGATACAAAGCCTTATTTTATGGCAGTGGGTTTTCATAAACCACACTTACCATTTGTGGCTCCAAAAAAATATTGGGATTTATACAACAGAGAAGATATGCAACTGGCTGCTTTTCGCGAGCACGCTAACAATGCACCGGAACTTGCCTACCATAAATCTGGTGAGTTAAGAAACTATATTGACATCCCCGCTTTTGCAACATTCAATCAGCCAGGTAATCACGTGTATTTGAAAGAAGAAAAGCAAAAAGAATTGATTCATGGTTATATGGCTGCTGTTTCTTATACCGATGCGCAAATTGGTATTTTATTAAATACATTGGATTCATTGGGAACTTTAAACAATACCATCATTGTTTTATGGGGAGATCATGGATGGCATTTAGGCGATCATGATTTATGGGAAAAGCATACCAATTTAGAAAATGCTACTAGAGCTCCATTAATTATTGCTGCACCTGGCTTAAAGGCTGGTAAATCAACCTCGTTGAGTGAGCACGTAGATATATTTCCAACTATTTGTGCTTTAGCGGGTGTGCCTGTGCCTACCCAACTTCATGGTAAAAGCCTAAAGTCAGTAATGCAAAATAGCAAGGCCGTTGTAAAGGATTTTTCTATGAGCCAATACCCTAGAAAATTGAGCAAAGAGGATATGAAAAAATTTGGTACTGAATCTAATAAAATAATGGGTTACAGTATGCGTACTGATAAATACCGTTATACGATTTGGGTTAATGATTTTACGTCAAGCGATATGTTTAGTGATAAAAAAATATACGCACAAGAAATGTATGATTATGCAAAAGACCCATTAGAAAAAGAAAATGTTTTTGCGGATAAGTCGTACAGTAAAGTGGCAAAAGAAATGCATGAAAAAATGCTTTCGTTTTTTGCGTCGCAAGTAAAAAAATAAATGGATTCATTCAATACTATACAAATGAAAAAGATTTTAACGGTTGGTATTTTATCTGTGTTATTACACGGAGTTAGCCTAGGCCAAGCTGCTAAAAAGCCAAACATCTTATTTATTGCCGTAGATGATTTAAAGCCAATTATTGGCGCCTATGGTAATACATTTATTAAAACACCTAATTTGGATAGGCTTGCTAGTAGAGGTACTACTTTCTTAAATAATTATTGCCAGCAAGCGGTTTGTGGTCCAACCCGAGCAAGTATTATAACTGGTATGCGCCCAGACTATACCAAAATTTGGGATTTAAAAACACAGATCCGTACGGTTAGCCCAGATATTGTAACCATGCCACAATATCTTATAACACAGGGCTATTCTACGCAGGGTATAGGGAAGGTGTTTGATCCGCGAAATGTAGATGCAAATTTAGATAAGCAATCATGGAGTGTACCGTATTATAAAACCGACAAAAAATATTATGTGCCCGGCATGGGAGAGCCTGCAGAAGGTCGTTACCAAGATCCTGCAACCAAACTTGCTGTAGAAAAAGTAATTAATGATGCGCTTGCTGCTGGAAAAACAAAAGCCCAAGCAAATGATGAAGCAGGTATAAAAATAAAGCCTGCCACCGAATCTTTGGATGTCCCGGATAATGCTTACACCGATGGTGCCAATATTTTGCAAGCAAAAGATATTTTAGGAAAGCTGAGTAAATCAGATCAACCCTTTTTCTTTGCTGTTGGTATTGCAAAACCGCATTTGCCTTTTGTAGCCCCTAAAAAATATTGGGATTTATATAAAAGAGAAGATATTACTATTGCCCCTTTTCAGGAAAAAATAACCAATTCAGTTGAGGTTGCTTACCACACTGCTGGTGAGCTAAGGGCCTACACTGATATGCCAGCTGATATTGCGGCGACTCCTCAAAAAGATTTTGGTCTTACACTTTCTGCCGATAAACAAAAAGAGCTCATTCACGGCTATTATGCGGCTATTTCCTATACCGATGCACTCGTTGGTAAATTACTCGACGCATTAGACTCACTTGATTTATCAAAAAATACCATAGTGGTATTATGGGGTGATCATGGATGGCATTTAGGCGATCATAATTTATGGTGTAAGCATAGTAATTTTGAAGAAGCCACACACGCTCCACTTTTTATTAGTGCGCCGGGTATTAAAAGCAATAAAACAAAATCCTTTTCAGAACACGTAGACGTTTTTCCAACGCTTTGTGATTTGGCTGGAGTGCCAATTCCTGTTCAATTACAAGGTAAAAGTTTAAAACCTGTGATGGAAAATGCTACTGCTTCTGTAAAAGAATATTCGATCAGTCAATACCCTAGAAGTAGTGCTGCTGAAGAGAGTGACAGGCTGGGTTATGCAGATGCCAATGTAATGGGCTATTCCATTAGAGAAAAGCAGTTTAGGTATACCATTTGGATGCGTAATAGTTTTAGATCTACGATGCCATTTAATCCTAAGTCTGTCATTGGAGATGAGCTGTATGATTATAAAGCAGATCCTCTAGAAAAGCATAACGTGGTTAAGGATAAAAAATATACAGAAACCGCTAAACGCTTAAAAGAAGAAATGCTTCGATATTTTGAATCTCAAGTAAAAAAATAAAAGATGAAATTTAAATCATTGATACTTGCTGTATTAATTTCAAATACAGCTTTGTTAGCACAAACAAAAAAGCCCAATATCATTTACATTTTAGCTGATGACTTAGGGATTGATGGTGTAAGTTGCTATGGCGCAGATTTATTTAAAACACCTGTAATTGATAAGCTAGCCTCAACAGGAATCAGGTATACCAATGGCTATACAGCGCCTCTTTGTGGACCCTCTAGAGCCTTAATTTTAACGGGCAGGTATGCTTTTAGAACAGGTGCGGTAAACCAAGACATGACGGGTTTGATGAAACCGACCGTAGAAACCATGATGCCAACAATTTTAAAGCAGGCTGGCTATACAAGTTCGATGGTTGGTAAATGGGGACAGCTTCCACTGGGTCCTGCCGAATTTGGATTTGATGATTACTTACGATTTTTTGGAAGTGGTGTATACGTGAGTAAAGAAGAAAAAAAGCAGAAGTATGTTTTAAATGGTCAGGAATCTATTCTAAAAGAAAATGAGTATATGCCTGATCTAATGCATACGCATATCGAAGATTTTTTGTCTAAACATACCAAGGATCCATTTTATTTATATTACTCAATGGTGCAGGTGCATGGCGAAATTATTGCCACACCAGATACAAAACCAGGTACTACCGATTTTAAAACCCTTTATACTGATAATGTCAATTATATGGATAAGCTAGTGGGCAAACTCTTACGCACACTTGATAGTTTAAAAATCAGAGAAAATACCATCATTGTTTTTATG
>CANEWV010000132.1 GCA_947442905.1 Chitinophagaceae bacterium
AGCCCTTTTAAAAGATGTTAGTATTGGTTATGAACTTTGGAGAAATATAAACGGATTCCCGCCAGAATATTATCAAGCAAAAGTTGAAACAAAGAAATAATGAGGTATCTAAAGCAAATATTACTACTCTTACTTATATGCACTAAGGGATATGGTCAACAGCTTACCTATACTGAATTCATAGACCAGGTTAAAAAAAACCATCCTATTAGCAAACAAGCAAAGATTGTTGTAGATAAGGCAAGCGCAGACGCTATGATAGCTCGGTCAAATTTCGACCCTACCATTGGTTTTAATTCAGATATGAAAACCTTTGATGGTAAAAATTATTTCAATTACCAAAACACAGAATTAAAAGTGCCAACTTGGGCCGGGATAGATATTAGTGCCGGTATTGAAAGCAATAGAGGTCAATTTTTAAATAGTGAAGTTTCTAAAGGGCAAAGTAGCTACCTTGGTATTAGTGTGCCAGTTATTAAAAATTTAGTGATTGATAAAAGAAGAGCTGCTGTATTACAAGCCAAAAACTTAATACTGGCCAGTGAGCAGGAAAAACAATCGATCGTCAACAACCTCTTATTAGATGCTAGTTTACAATACTGGAAATGGGCTGCACAATACCAGCTATTAAAATTATACAAGCAGTATGTGGTCACTTCAAGTAATAGATTTAATATTACCAAAATTGCATTCAATAATGGAGAAAGAGCTTCACTTGATACCTTAGAAGCGATTACACAATTACAGCAATTAAAAATTTTAGAAAACGACGCGGATTTACTTTTTACCAACGCAGGTATTGAACTATCGTATTTTTTATGGGACAATCAGGATAGTGCTTTACAGTTAAGTCCTACCATGGTTCCTGACACTTTAGATAGTAAACAAATTTCTATCGAAAGCAGCATTGCCGACTTAATAAGTTTATCAATTTTGCAAAACCCTGAAGTGCGTGCCTACGAGTACAAAATCAATAATTTACTTATTGATAAGAAATTGAAATTTCAGTCGCTACTTCCCATGTTAAATGTAAAAAGTAACGTCTTAAATCAAAACTACAACGTATTTAAAGATGCTAGTGCGCAGTTTTACCAGAACAATTATAAGTTTGGTATAGATTTTAAGATGCCTTTATTTTTAAGAGAAGGTAGGGGAGAATATAGAAAAGCAAAACTAAAAATTGAAGAAACAAATTTAGCTTTTGCTGCTAAAAAAATTGAGGTTCAAAACAAAGTAAAAACGTACAGCAACGAAACCTTTTTCCTAAAAAACCAATTGGAAACACTTTTCACCATCAACAACAATACAGGCTCGCTTCTTAAAGGTGAACTTATTAAGTTTTATAATGGAGATAGTAACTTGTTTGTTGTGAATGCCAGAGAAAATAAAGTCATTGAAACTGCAGAGAAATTAATTTCCCTGCAGTTCAAAATTGTAAAATCTTATTACGGACTTAAATGGGCTAGTGGCACCATTAATCAATAAGCGAAGCATGCGGTAATTGCAATGCTTTACACTTTTCATTAAAGTTTTTAATATCCTGCTCTATAAGGGTATTGAACGCTTTTTTATAGATACTCCACTCACTGCGCAGTTCCTTAAACCTATTTACATGACCTGATGTAACATGAGGGGTATTGGTATCTAATTCGCCTCTTAAAAAGATATAATTGGCACTCAACTTGTTTACAAAATTAATTACATCATCATTGGATTCAGACTTTGTTTGGATAAGCTTTTCTTCCCAGTCGTTTATTTTGGTATTGATTGAATCCGCAAGCGCTACAATACTTTTATAGGCTTCTTTATTTTCAATACGGTCTACAATACCATTCAACTGCTTTTGCACATTACGCATACGTACAACCGCTACGTGAATGTCATTTACATCTGTGGCAACATTTTGTAACAGATTGGCCTGCTCCTCATAATCTGCAGCTGTTGCTTTAATACGTGGATCTGCAAGTACTTGAAAATTTTGATCAAATACTAGGGTGTCTAGATGAAGTGCTACTTTATAAGCACCCGGAACCACGCGTGCACCATCATAGCTTCCTTCTATAAATACGCCAGGAATAGATGCAATAGATTCCTCGCGTAAATCCCAAACAAAACGGTTTAATCCAGCATGTACAGTTAGTTCAGGATCGTTTTCGTTTTTATTGTTGCTGGTTTTATTGCTTGGCGCATTTGCATAAAAAGTTCTAACCACTTTTCCATTAGCATCAGAAAAAACCAGTTTAGCTTTTTTGGTTGCACTATCTACTGCATGTACTGTGTAATAAACAACGGCGCCGCTTGCTTGATTGGCACCTAGGGTACTAATAGGTTTACCATTTTTGTCCATCAAGTTACTGTAATCTAAAACACTGCCACCAGAAATGCGGTGTACATTACTTACAGCAAATAAATGATTTGCTGCCGTGTCTTTATTGTACTTTCTAATAGGCTCTAGATCATCTAATATCCAAAACGCTCTACCCTGTGTAGCAGCCAGCAAATGGTTTTCATGCACTTTTATATCTGTAATTGGAACCACTGGTAAATTTAATTGTAGTTGCTTCCAATTGTCTCCTCCGTTGTATGAAATATAAAAACCCGTTTCTGTACCTGCATATAAAATTTTAGGATTTGAAGGATCTTCTCTCACAACTTTTACAAAAGCGCCATAAGGTATGCCATTTGAAATTTGCTTCCAGCTTACGCCATAATCATTTGTTTTATAAATAATAGGTGTAAAATCATTCACCTTATATTTATTAACGGCGATATATGCAGTACCCTTGTTAACACTAGAAACTTCAATAGCATTAATTAACGACTCCTCTAAATTTTTAGGTGTAATATTTGTCCAATTGTTACCGCCATCTTTTGTTAAGTATACTAATCCATCATCACTACCGGTATAAATTACCCCTTTTTCATTTTCAGATAATGCTACATAACTAATGGTGCAATAGTTTTCACCACCTGCCCCTTCATTGGTATAAGGAACACCACTAATACCCATTTTAGTAGTATCGTGTTTTGTTAAATCTGGAGAAACCGCTTTCCAAGTTTTACCTAAATCGGTGGTTTTAAATAAAATGTTTCCAGCATGGTAATAAGCACCCGGTTCTAATGGATCATACACAATGGGTGCATTCCAATTGAATCGGTACTTCATATCTTTTGGCTGAAGTGCTTGGTATTGCACTGGATGCTCCATAATATTGACGCCTTCTTTCGTAACATTATTATACGCTTCAATAGTTCCCTGATAAGACCCTCCCATGGTAATTACGGGATTGCTAGGATCAAATGCAACAAATGCAGATTCACCACCAGCGGTGCTCGTCCAATCTTTATCTGAAATACGGTAACCATTGGTTACACGGCTTGCCATTTTTATAGAACTATTATCTTGTTGACCACCGTATAAATTATACGGGAATAAATGATCGGCATTAACACGATAAATTTGTGAAGTAGGTTGGTTAGCCTGGGTAGACCATACTTTACCGGTATTAAATGTTACAGCAGCACCACCATCATTAGCAACAATCATATTGCTACTGTTTTTTGGATGAATCCAAAGTTGGTGATAATCACCATGGGTTCCGCCCATATTGCTCCATGTTTTTCCGCCATCAGCAGATCTTAAACCTGGAGAATTTAATACATACACAACGTTTTCATTGATAGGGTCCGCAAAGACTTCGATATAATACCAAGCGCGCTGTGTTAAGCGGTGGTCTTTACTAATTCTATTCCAATTTTTTCCTGCATCGTTAGAAACAAAAAGTCCACCCAATTCTTTTTCGGTATCACTTTCAACTAAAGCGTATACTTTTTCAGGATTAGCCCTAGAAACGGATACACTCATTTTACCGAGTGCATTTGGTAATCCATTTTCAATTTTATTCCAGGTAAGTCCAGCATCGGTAGATTTATACAAACCACTTCCTGGTCCACCACTTTTAATTTCCCAAGGCAATCTTTGGTATTCCCACATAGCAGCATATAAGATGCGCGGGTTGGTCATGTCCATGGCTAAATCGGCACAACCCGTATTATTATCAACAAATAAAACTTTATTCCAGTGCGCACCGCCATCCACAGATTTATAAACACCACGATCTGCAGAAGGACCATGTGTTGCACCTTGTGCTGCTACATATACAATATCAGGATTTGAAGGATCAATGCGTATCCAAGATATTTGGCGCGTTAATTCGAGCCCCATATGCTTCCATGTTTTCCCGGCATCTGTAGATTTGTAAACACCATCACCATAAGAACTCATCACACCTCTAGGCGCATGTTCTCCCATACCAACATACACTACATTTGGATCAGACTCTGCAACAGCAACAGCACCAACACTTCCTGTTTTAAAAAATCCATCAGATATATTATTCCATGTTTGTCCTGCGTCTTCTGTTTTCCAAACACCACCACCTGTGGTACCCATATAATAGGTTAGTTGATTTTGCACTACGCCTGTTGCAGTAACAGACCTACCACCACGCAGTGGGCCAATATTTCGCCACAACAAATTATTAAAATGCGAAGGCACTAAATTTTCTTCTACTACAGTTACGGCTTGCGTTTTTGAAACCGCTTTTTTTTGTGCTTGAACTAAAGAGGTACATGCAATGATAGATGCAACTGCACCCATTAAATACTTTGAAAACATAGGAGATATTTGATGAAAAATTAATAAAATAAATAACGCTTGGCACTATTACGCCAGCCAGCCTGACTTTCGTAATCGACAAAATATATTTTAACGTCTGCTTGACTTTCGTATTCAACAAAAAAGATTTTCTTTTTTGACTGTGGAGCATAAGAGGTAAAAAACCATTTACCGTTATTGTCACCAGCCTGGCTTTCATATTTGACCTTGTATACTTTTAGATCTGCCTGACTTTCATATTTAACAACAAAAACCTTTACATCCGCTTGTGACGCGTAGTCAACCGCAAATATTTTTTGCGCTTGTATCGTGCCAGCAAATGCGAACATAAAAATAAGGAGGCCAAATTTTTTCATATAGATAAATTTAGGCCTTCAAGTTATAAATATTCCGGCATAATAATGGCTACTTCACCACAATCTCGTCGGCAAAAATCCAAGCACCCGTACCCGCCGCATGATGCCAATAAGGTGGTGACTTCATATTTTTACCGGTAACTCTAATAAACCTTGCTTTTTGGCTTTTTGAAGCAGTTGCAAATACTTGTATGTCATTGACCTTGCTCGTTTTTGCTAAAGGAAATACATTCTCTACGGTTTGGATAGCTGTATAGTTGATGCCATCTTCGGAGGCCTCAAATGTCACCGCTCTTGGAAAAAACACCACATGATTGGTCACCTGTAAAAAAGAGACTGAAACTTGCGAGAAATTGGTAACTGCCCCTAGGTCAATGGTGGCTTTCATGTCATCTAAAAAGCCTAGCCAGTTGGCATAAAAGCTCCAACCACCAAATGCCCCATCTGTAAGGGCTTGCGGGTCTTCTTTGGCATATTTA
>CANEWV010000133.1 GCA_947442905.1 Chitinophagaceae bacterium
GGCGGTTTAAACATTTAAATAAATTATTGATTGTCATATCGTTGTCAAATAATGCTTATAAACTTGTTAAACTATTTAACACTCCAATTGTTGTAATACCCGGGTGCTATATTTGTACATCATTATGAAAAGAACTTTTATAAATATCATTTTACTGGGGGTGCTCCTGATACAGGTGTTACCCGTTCGTGAAATAGGTGAAATCCTATTTGACAACCAGCTAAATGAAGAAATTAATTGTTCTGGCGCAAGCATTAAAGAATTGAGTAAATGCAACGATTCATTCGTTGACAACCAAGATCAAGAAGTCCATTACCAAGTTAACTTACAAAACAGTTTAACAACTGCATACGCTGCATTTCAAACCAGCTTACCCATACATCATATTAGCGATGTACCCGTCCCGCCGCCCAACAAATTATTTGCATAAGCACATTCGCATATCTACTAGTTCAACTAGATTAATTTGGGTTTTATCAAATACAATAAATGAAAAAATTATACACGCACCTAGGTGACAACCTTTCTGCATCCATTGTAGTACTTCTTGTAGCACTACCACTTTGTGTTGGCATTGCGCTTGCATCTGGAACGCCAATTTTTTCAGGGATTATTGCAGGTATCATTGGAGGTATTGTAGTTGGACAATTAAGCGGATCACAGTTAAGTGTTTCAGGGCCCGCGGCTAGTTTAACATTTGTGGTATCTGCTATGCTTATTAAATTAGGAAGTTTTGAAACATTTTTATTGGCTGTTTTAATTGCTGGAGCATTTCAAATTTTATTTGCCTTTTTAAAAGGCGGTATTGTGGGAGATTATATTCCCAATGCTGTGATTAAGGGAATGGTAGCAGCAATTGGAATTATTTTAATGATGAAACAAATTCCGCATTTACTAGGCTATGATGCAGATTTTGAAGGAGACGAATCTTTTTTACAAGATGACCACAACAATACCATCACCACTATTTTAACAGCGGTAGAGTTTTTGACACCCATGTCAGTGCTCATTGGTGTAGTGTCTTTAATTCTATTGATACTTTGGGAGCAGTTCAATTATAAGAGTAGCAAATGGGTACATTATGTGCCAGGGCCACTCATTGTTGTACTCTTAGCAGTTTTGCTTAACACCTATGGTGCAGATATATTACAAATGGCGCCACTTGAACAAAAACATTTGGTATCGTTGCCAGTTGCTAATACTATGCAAGATTTTTTATCATTTTTTACATTTCCTAACTTTCATGAAATTGGTAACCATGAGGTTTGGCTTGCTGGATTTATGCTAGCGGTGATTGCTTCGCTTGAAACACTTTTAGGGATTGAGGCTATCGATAAATTAGATCCTTTAAAAAGAGTAACTCCATCTAATCAAGAGTTAAAGGCACAAGGAATAGGCAATATTTTATCAGGTCTAATTGGTGGGCTTCCCATCACTTCTGTTATTGTAAGAAGCTCTGCTAATGTTAGTGCAGGCGGTAAAACAAAACAGTCTACTATATTTCATGGTGCGCTCATACTCGTATGTGCAGCATTTATTCCATTTATACTCAATAAAATTCCTTTAAGTGCAATTGCTGCAATACTTATTGTTACGGGTTATAAAATAGCGAGAATTAATTTATTTAAAGAGATGTTTAAAAAAGGGTTCAATCAGTTTATTCCTTTTTTGATTACCATCATTGCCATTTTGTTTAGCAATTTATTGTTTGGTATTGCAATTGGCATTATTGTAAGTGTAATTTTTATTATTCGTGGGAATTTTAAATCTGCCATATTAATGATACAAGATAACAATCAATACCTCATCAGATTTAGAAAAGATATCACGTTTTTAAACAAAGCCATCATCAAACAAAAATTAGAGTCGCTACCCAATAACGCTTATGTTTTAATTGATGTTAAAAAAGCAGACTTTATTGACAAAGATGTAATAGATGAAATAAATGACTTTTTATGTCACGTTCATTTAAAAAACATTTCGGTATCATTTAGTTTACACGAATACAATCCCAATCATTTGCTCATAAATTATACAAAAAAATGAAAATCTACGAAAAACTACTTTTAGAAAATAAGGCTTGGGCAGAAGAACGTAAACTTGATGACCCTGGATTTTTTTCTAGGCTTTCTGAAATTCAAACACCTGATTTTTTATGGATTGGTTGTAGCGATAGCCGTGTGCCAGCCAACGAAATCACAAATACGCAGCCCGGTGAAATTTTTGTACACAGAAACATTGCCAACATGGTGGTACATACCGATGTTAATTTATTAAGTGTACTAGATTATGCGGTAACCTATTTAAAAGTTAAGCATGTAATTGTATGCGGACACTATGGCTGTGGCGGCGTTAAAGCAGCCATGTCTAACCATAGCTACAACAAAATATTAAACATGTGGCTTAAAAATATCAAAGATGTTTACAGGTTTCATAAAACAGAACTTGATACGCATACCACAGAAGAAAGCAAGTTTGACCGCCTTGTAGAATTAAATGTACAAGAACAAGTTTTACAATTATCTAAAACATCTATCATTCAAAAAGCTTGGCAAAATGAACAAAGGCCACACTTACATGGTTGGGTGTATGGCCTAAAAGATGGTATCATCAAGCCCGTATTTGAAATGGAAGCATGTGCAGAAATAGACCCTTTATATAAATATGATGACTTATAAGAAAATTTCACCCATTGTAGCTGCTAGAAAACTAATAGCTATTTTACAGCTCGACAAAAAAGAAGTGTCAGCAATTTACATCTATGCCATACTAGCTGGTTTAGTGCAACTTGTTACACCACTTGGTATCCAAAGTATTATTGGATTTGTAATGGCGGGCGCACTGTCTACATCCATTGTGGTACTCATTACGGTTGTCGTACTAGGCGTTTTTTTAAACGGGCTTTTTCAGATTAGACAACTTCAGATTATTGAAAAAATCAAACAAAAGATTTATACCAGGGATGCTTTAAGCTTTGCAAACAAGATTCCGCATTTGAATATTGAAAAGCTAGACAACTATTATTTACCAGAACTTGTGAATAGGTTTTTTGATACCATTACTTTACAAAAAGGTATCGAAAAGATTTTACTAGAAATTCCAGCTGCATTTATTCAGATTTTGTTTGGTATTATTTTATTATCGCTCTACCACCCAGTGTTTATTGCATTTGGTATTGTACTAGTGGTGCTTTTGTATGTTATACTTGCAACAACACTTCCTAAAGGTTTTACCAAAAATCTACTAGCTAGCGACTATAAGTATAAAACAGCAGCCTGGTTACAAGAACTAGCAAGGGTAGTCAAAACATTTAAGTACGCTAAAAAAACATCTTTACATATCGATAAAACGGATGATTTAGTTAGCAACTATTTAATTGCACGCACAAGCTACTTCAAAATTTTATTGACACAGTTTTGGAGTCTTGTAGCCTTTAAAATTATCATTACGGCAGCTATGTTAATTGTGGGTGTTTATTTGTTACTGAATCAACAAATCAATATTGGACAATTTATTGCGGCGGATATCGTAATTCTAGCAGTTATTAGTTCGGTAGAAAAGTTGATCTTAACACTTGATAAAGCATATGATACTTTAACTGCTATTGAAAAATTAGATAAAATAAAAAGTGCCGAATTAGAAAGTGCTGGCACTGATATTATTGCCGGATCAAATGGGATGAAAATTGATTTTAAAAATGTTTCATTCAATTATCCAAATGGCAAAAAAGTATTAACCGATATTAATGTAGAAATTCAGGCTGGCGAAAAAGTGTTGATTGTGGGTAATTCTGGATCAGGAAAATCAACTTTATTACGCCTACTTACTGGCACGTTTACTAATTTTTCAGGTGCCATCAGAATCAACAATATAGCGCTAGGCAGTTATGCAATTGATTCTTTAAGATCCAATACTGGAGTGCTAATTAGTCAGCAAGATATTTTTCAGGGTACGATTAGAGACAATATAACAATGGGGGATAATAGTATTTCCAATGAAGAATTGTATCAGCTCACAAAATCTACAGGACTCGAATCATTTATTGGCGAACTAGAAATTGGTTTTGACACTGAAATTGATCCGGCAGGGAAAAAACTTCCTGAAAAAATCAAGCAAGGAATACTATTAGCAAGGGCACTCTTTAGTAGAAAAACATTGTTACTACTAGAAAATCCATTTGATGGATTAGAAGCAAATGCCATTGAGACTGTAAATGATATGCTGGCAAATTTAGAAAATGTGACCATGCTTGTGACAGCTTCGAAAAATACGCATCAAGAAATTTTTGATAAAGTTATTTATCTAGAAAATGGATCTATTCTTTCTGTAGAAAGTAAAAATAAATAAGAATGAAAGCTTATAACAATATATATCAAATAGAGAAAGAGAATAGAATAACTAGGGTGTTTATTATTCTATCAATTGTCATGGTTGTGATTTTGTTTTTACCATGGACGCAAAATATTAGAGCAAAGGGAAGTATCACCACACTTCAACAAGAACAAAGAAGACAAGAGGTAAATACCATCATTGCTGGAAAAGTAGTGAAGTGGTGGGTAAAAGAGGGGGATGCTATTAATGCAGGTGATACCATCATGCAATTAAGCGAGGTAAAATTTGAATACCTAGATCCTCAGTTATTAGAAAAAATGAGATCTCAGATTCAAGCTAAATCAGCTGCTATTGAGGGCTATAGTAAAAAGGGGGAAATGGCAGGTAAACAAGAGCGGGCGTTGGGAGAACTTCAGCTAATAAAATTAGACCAACTTAAAATTAAACAACAACAACTTCAGCTAAAACTAGTTTCAGATAGTATGGAATTGGTTGCACAAATCAATGAATTACAGGTCACCAAAAGACAAATCGACGCTGCTAAAAACATGTTGGATAGCGGTGTAATTGCGCTAGTAGATTTTGAAAGAAGAAAAGTGAATTATCAAAATGCTTCTGCTAAAAAAACAGCAGCAGAAAACAAGTATGCCCAATCGAAGCAAGAAACCCTTGCTTTATTGTTTGAGCAAAGTAGTATTTTACAAGACTACAATGATAAAATTGCAAAAGTTAATGGAGATAAATACACTGCAAGTGCAGACCAGGCGGTTGGCATGGGTGATTTAGCAAAACTTGAAAATAACTACGCCAATTATGACGTGAGAAATAAACTCTACTACATTATTGCACCTCAAACCGGACAAATTACAAAAGCAAAAAAAGCCGGGATTGGAGAGTACGTTAAAGAGGGTGAAATGATTGTAGAAATTGTTCCTAAAGACATCAAATACGCCGTAGAGCTATTTGTAGAACCAATGGACCTGCCGCTTATTAGCAAGGGTCAGAAAGTAAGATTTATTTTTGATGGTTTCCCTGCTATCGTATTTAGCGGATGGCCCAATAGCTCTTATGGTACTTTTGGAGGTGTTATCACTGTAATCGAAAACGGTATCAGCGAAAATGGAAAATTTAGAGTTTTAGTTTCCGAAGACAGTTCCGATAA
>CANEWV010000134.1 GCA_947442905.1 Chitinophagaceae bacterium
ACTACTACTGATTTTACATCTGGCTTTACAATATTTTCTTTGGGAAACTTTGTTTCATCTCAAAGAAAACAGTATACAGATTGTGGAATTATTGTAAAGATGAAGTTGGTTAAAAATTTAACTACCGGGGTAGTATCAATTAGTAAAGCAAATTTTATTCCAACCTATGTTAGCACTCAAAATGGATTTCGAATTTTGTCTGTTTCTGATGCGATTGAATCATTCAAAAACAAAAATGTAAATCATTTATCTTTTACGAGTAGCTTAATTGAACAGGCTAGAATTAAGGAAGTGTGGAATGAAACTACTACCCATTTGACGAATGTTAATATGGGTTTTACTGCTCTTGAAGAATAGATTTAGTCTAATGTAGCTATTGGACTAATTGATTTTATAATTAAATTTCTAATTTTACCGTCTTCTCCATACACGTCTTCATAGAATTCAATTTTTCCATTTTTCGGTGCAACTGTAAAATATCTAATATAAATTGGAAGTTCATTTGTAACTGATATTGTCCTTCTTTTTTTTGCACTTAACCAGTTTTTCACTGAGTCAACCATTAAATGATTTGATGCTATATCATCAACATTGGCTTTTTTGTCTGAAAGTATTATATACTGGTACAATGAGTCCCAGTTTTGAACTCTAACACAACCATGGCTCAACGATCTGAAGCTATTATTAAATAATCCTCTTTGATTTGTATCATGCAAATACACGGAATGTTTATTTGGAAAATTAAATTTCATGATTCCCAACGAGTTAGCATCACCCCCTGGTTGAACAACTCTAAAAGGTATCCCTTTTTCGTAGCTACTCCAGTTAACTGAGTCGGGGTTTACTTTTTTTCCAGTCGCATCATATAGTGAGTAACCCTTTCGATTTAAATATCCATTGTTCTTTTTAATGTTTGGTAAAATTTCTTTTGAAATGATACTTGTAGGAATTGTCCATGTTGGATATGTAGTAATTTGATCGATTTTACTAGTTATCAAAGGTGTTCTTGTATATGGTTTTCCAATTATTACTTTTGATTCGATTTTAGTTACACCGTTTTCAAATACTTGTAAATAAAAAGAAGGTAAATTTACCCATAGATATCTATTTGGATACTCTTCTCGATTTCTTCGAAGTCTATCCATATTGATAACTATTTTAAAATACTTTTCCTGATCCGTGTTGTTAAGTGCAAATATTACTTGTCTTCCATACTTCCCGTCTATTTCAAGATTCTTTTTCTCTTGAATTTTTTTGATTAATGTACTTAATTGTACTGAATCTAATGTTGTCACATCTTGCGCTAAAAAATTCTCTTCTTTTGATCTTTTTATAATTTGATTGATAAATTTATCCTGATTTTTAGTTGGATAGTCAATAAATGTTAATTTCTTTGAAAAATCGGTATTCGAAAGAAATGCAGGAAGATGTTTTTTTAATTCTTTGTAAGAAGGTGTTGTTGGTTCAAAAGACTCTAAAATTTGAATTAAATTATCTGCATCTAGGATTTCAACCAATGCCTTTCTGTATTTTGAGCTGATGTACGACTTGTCTTTACTCAAGCTATCTAATGGTATGTATCCTAGATCAAGGTTTCTTGAAATTGATAAAAATGCATCTGTTAATAAGATATCCATTCTAGCCCAATTTTTAGGGTTTTTTCTTGCATTCTCCCAAAGTGTATCAATTTTAAGATTGTTATATTGATTTGTAGTCTTTTGTACATTGTAGGCTTCTGGAATTAATCCATAATTTCTTGCATTGATAACAAAATTGATAAGGCTTTTTCCGTTATTTGTTAATCCTTCAGCATTAATCCAATAAGGTTCATAATTTCTTTCTTGGTAGGCAGACGATGTTTCGTTTGGTGTTGATAGGATGATTGAATCTTCTATTCTATTATTTGATTCCTTTTGATTATTGAATAAAGATTTTATTTCAGCTGTTATGAGCGAAGGGTTTGTGGAATTACTTTTATTCTTTGTTTTGCATGATGATAGGCTTGACAAAACTGTAGCTACAATAAATACTTGTATTAGAATATTTTTATGCATCATTTGTTTATTTATTCATTGGGTCTAAAAATACCAAATATATTACTTAAATCGTATGTTCCATAACTTGCTGGTACAGACCTGTTCATGCCAGCATAACTCAAAGTGATTGCTAATTTCTTTTCAAAATCTTTCCAGCAAACAAAAATAGCACTATGTTCTATATTATTATAATTTTTATTAATATGATACACCCAATCTCCTGGCTTCACAAGATTAGGCTTGGCATATGGGCCTTTTTGTTTTGATTTAAAGATAGTTTTTTTAGTATTTGCTACACCAGCTCTTTTATACACCTCATTAACAAAATCCCAGCATGATCCAATTATTATCGTTTTTGAAATGAGTGCCATATTCATTCCAATATCTAAAATTCTGTAGCTTGCTGTGTTCTCATTGGCAATACTATTTGTTGTATCTTGATTTTGACACAAACAATAATTTGTAGAACTTCTTTCTAACTGTTTATTTATCTGAGAATTCCCTTTTATAAATAAGCATAAACATCCGAAAATAATGCTTGTTTTTTTAGTCGATAAATTGTACATGGTGATAAAATTTGAATATACTAGATTTGATAATCATTTTATTAAATTACTCTATTTCAATTAAAGGCGCCTTGTTTAAATAACCAAGAGATTGTAAAAAAGTATCTGTTTCGGAAACCGTTTTTTTGTAGTATTCTAAATTTTTGTAGTTGAAAAATCCATGTCCTTGGCCTTCATACAAGAATAGATCACATCTACTTTTTACTTTCTCCATAATTGTTTTATAATATTTGGCAGTTTCTGCTGGAATTAAATGGTCTTTGTCTCCTAAAAATACAATAGTAGGTGGTGCGCCACTTTTAATATTGTGCAGCGGCGAAAAATTCTTGTAAGCTTCTCCAATTCTTTCGTAACCATATCCGCCCGGGCCGTTATCAAATACAGGATTAAATAATACGAGCGCATCTGGGATACAGCTAATTGCAGTGTTATCTGTGCTTTCATTGTAATCATTGATTATGGCTGTGGCGGCTGCTAAATGCCCACCTGCAGATCCGCCAGCTGCTATAATTTTTGAAGGATCTATGTGTAACTCGTTGGCATGTTCTCTAATATATCTAATTGCTGATTTTGCGTCTTTTAAAGACTCGAAAGGAGTGGTTTTTTGTTTTTCTTTTACGCGGTAGTCTACCAGAATACATACCATGCCTCTTTGGCTAAAATACAGGGCTTGTGGCTCAAATTGCTTTACAGTTCCATTATTCCATCCGCCTCCAAAAAAGAAAACTATGGCTGGCAACTTTTTGGTTGCCTCTTTTATTGTGGAAGGATACACCGTTAAATAGAGTTGAGTGGTGTCTATTTTTTTATACAATAGTTGATCTTGGGTGAAACCATTTATAAAACCAGTCAGCGTAAGGAACAGTGTAAAAAAGTATCTTTTTTTCATGTGATGAAGCGTTTATTGAGACAAACCAATTTTATTTCGAATTAAATGGTAGTAAGCATTTGCATATTGGATCATACCAATATCATTAGGGTGTGTGCCATCTAGCGTACTTTCTGTATCAAAGTTTATATCCTTAGCAGTAAGCTGGTATATATTTTTTATGCCCTCTTTTTTCATTTTCTTAAATACCGCTGCCGAAATTTGACTAACTGCAATATATTTTTGAGCCATAACGGTATCTAAATTGATGCCGTCTTTACCACTACAGTGTTCTGTAAATATGATAGGAACGCCCGGATGTTTTTTGTGAATTTCTGCTTCTGCATGTCGCATTCTTTTTTCAATTTCTTCTGCACTAAATTTTGTCTTGTCCCAAAGGTTGGGCATGCAATCTAAAATATATAGTTTGGCGTCTATTTCATTAACGAGGTCTATCATGGCAGGTTCGAGTTGGCCATTACCCGAAAAACCAAGGTTGATCATTTTTGAATTTAGTTTTCTGCCTAAAATATTTGTCCATCCAAGCCCAGGCCTGCTTGCATAAGCACCATGCATAATAGAAGTGCCATAAGCTACAATGGGCTTTTCATTTTGTGCAGGCAGTAGTGTACATGTGAAATTTTCTGGAACGCCAATTTCTAACCAAGAAACAGCATTGCATAGTGGGAGGTAGAGTCTAAAATATTCAAACAATGCCGGGTCATGTATATTTTCAAATTTGTAGGTAATGGTATCTTTAAAATTTACAGTTGCTTTGGTCCAGCTCCAACTGCCCAAAGGGCCCTTAGCATATAAGTCTACACCACTTACGCCAGTAGCTGGCATTTGCGCCATCGCTTGAGCGCCTTTAACTTTAAGCCTTACATAAATAGTGCTGCTATTGGTGGTAAAGTTGATATACTCACCTGCAGTATGTTTAGATAAATCCCAGAGTACTGGTCTTACCATACTTTGCGCTTTTTGTGGAAGCCTATCGTACGAAGATGTATAGCCATCGTTCCATCCTCTGCCATCAATACATTGCTCTGACATTTTTGTAGGATCCATCCATTTTATTTGACTCGTTTGCCCAAATGCAAAGTTTGTAAAGAGTAAAAGTGTTAAGATGTATTTCATGGCATTAATTTTTAGTTGCTTTTATTTTTTCAAGTTCCTCAGTTAGTGTACGAACTATTTCAGGATATTTATTGTGTACATTATTTTGTTCGGAAGGGTCCACTTTCAAATTATATAATTGTACAGTTGGTAAATTATTTTTTGTTGCCTGATTTTCTGTGGGGGCACTCCACCCTCCAGAACCGCTACAAATTGCTAGTTTCCAATCCCCTTTTCTAATGGCAAAATAGCCATCAATGGAGTGATGGATGGTACTGGTTCTTTGGTAATTGGTTTTTTTAGATGATGTCAATAGTGGTAATAAGCTGTAACTATCTTGAGTCGTATTGTTTTGCAAAGGCATGCCCAGTATATCGGAACAGGTTGCCATAAAATCTGTGAGACAAATAGTAGTATTGTTTATGCTGTTCGTTTTTACAACCCCAGGCCACTTAACAATAAATGGAATACGGTGCCCGCCTTCATAAATATCTGCTTTAGTACCTCTAAATCCGGCACTTGGGTCGTGTCCTTTTTCGCGTAATTCTTTAAAGTTAGCAGTGGGCGAACATCCATTATCACTTGTAAAAACAATCATCGTGTTTTTATCCAAGTTTTTATCTTTTAGGTACTGAAGTATTTGGCCAACTTTTTCATCTGTCATGGCAACAAAATCGCCGTAGGCATTAGTGCCCGTTTTGCCTGTTTGAGCATTGGATGGAAGTATGGGTGTATGTGGTGAAGCGAGTGCCAAATATAAAAAAAATGGATCTTTTTGCTTTGATGCTTTTTCAATGTATTGTATAGACTTACTTACAAAAGTATCTAGCACATCTTGATGTTTAAAATCATTTCCAATAGGCCCTGCTCTCCAAAATCCTTGCCCCCCTTGCTCCTTAATACT
>CANEWV010000135.1 GCA_947442905.1 Chitinophagaceae bacterium
AAAATGTACAGTTTTTTAGAAGATACTGGCATCAAATTTCAAATATTAATTCATGAGCATCCAGTTTGGGTAAAGGCCTATTACCTCAACCCAGAAACATTTAAAAGTGCACCGCTCTTTTTATTAAGCACCGACTTACCTGAAAACGATTATATCTCTCAAACCATCTCACACCGCCTCTATGATGCCAACGTAGCCACTAAAGTGGCGCAGTTTATTTTACTGGGTGTGGGTGGAGCTAAATTAATTGATGAGCTAGGTTTCAATCCTGACGTGTATCACTTAAATGAAGCACATGGTATTTCTTCTGCCTTTTATTTACTCAATAAATATAAGAGTGTAGAAAAAGTAAGAGAGAAACTCGTATTTACAACCCATACCCCCGAAGAAGCAGGCAACGAAAAACATGACATGTACCTATGTCATAAAATGAGTTATTTCTGCGGCCTTAGTATTGATGAAGTGCGCAAATTAACGGGCATTACCGACGATTTATTCAATCACTCTTTGGCTGCATTAAAATTTGCAAGAAAAGCAAATGGTGTGTCTGCATTACATGGTCACGTGAGTAGAGAAATGTGGAAACACCATGAAGGCATTTGCCCTATCATCTCCATCACCAATGCACAAAACTGGCAATACTGGGCCGACAAGCAGCTCTATAAAGCCATGGACGCCAATGATGATTTTACTTTTGACGACCGCAAAAAACACCTCAAAAAAAGAGCGTTTGAAATTGTAGCCGATCAAACCGGTAAAAAGTTTGACCCAAATGTATTAACCATTGTTTGGGCAAGAAGGTTTGCAGGATACAAACGTGCTAGCATGCTCACTTATGACATGGAGCGTTTTGAAAAATTATTATCAAATAGCAAATACCCCATTCAAATTATTTGGGCGGGTAAACCTTACCCTGTAGATTACCCAGCTATTTCAGAATTCAATGACCTCGTTCAAATTAGCAAGAACTATAAAAATGTTGCGGTCTTAATTGGCCACGAATTAGCCTTAAGCAAACGCATCAAACAAGCTTCAGATATTTGGCTTAACAATCCGCGCGTTCCACGCGAAGCCTCAGGTACCAGTGGCATGACAGCTGCTATGAATGGCGCGGTTAACTTTTCTACAGATGATGGCTGGATTCCAGAATTTATGAACCATGGTAACAATGGTTTTGTGGTTCCTAAAGCCGACTATGCAAACATGCATGTTCATGAGCAAGACGAGTACGACCTTAACAAACTATACGAAATACTAGAGGAGCAAATTGTTCCTATGTACTACGACAATTACGACACTTGGCGCCAAGTGATTCAAAATGGCATGCGTGACGTTCAAGTACAGTTTGATTCCAACCGTATGGCCAAAGAGTACTACGAACTCATGTACAAATAGTTTTAACTTTTTAGGCCTACTTTTGTTATTGTACAAAAGATACCCATGCAACACAAAATTGTCATTGCAATTACTGGAGCCAGCGGTTCTATTTATGCCAAAGTTTTATTGGATAAATTAGCAGGCTTAAACACCCAAATTGCACAGGTGGGTATTGTCATGAGCAAAAACGCCAAAGAAGTATGGGAAACCGAGCTAGGCAATACCGATTTTAACAACTACCCTTTTAATTACTACGAAAAGTTTGACTTTAATGCCCCATTTGCCTCTGGATCCGCGGGATATAACACCATGATTGTGGCACCCTGCAGTATGGGTACCCTTGGCCGCGTAGCAGCTGGTATTAGCGATGATTTAATTACCCGCGCCGCAGATGTGGTGTTAAAAGAAAGAAGAAAGCTTATTTTAATGGTGCGCGAAACACCATATAATCTGATCCATATCAAAAACATGGAAACGGTAACACTAGCAGGCGGCATTATTTGCCCAGCCACACCATCGTTTTACAGTAGACCAACCACCATTGAGCAGGCAGCTGCTACCGTGGTAGACCGTGTTATTGATTTAGCTGGACTAAAACAAGATAGTTATAGATGGGGCGAATAACTCCAAATAATTTTTAATTTCCTACTCTTCTATTTTAGCGCTTTCGTCTTCAGTTACTTTTTTACTAAAAGTGAACACAATTTTTCCTGCCTCTTTATCCAAGTCAGCTATCAATGTATCACCTGCAGTAATGGTAAAGTTTAAAATTTCTTCGGCTAGAGGATCTTCCAAATATTTTTGAATGGCTCTGTGTAGTGGTCTTGCACCATACTGCACATCATATCCTTTATCTGCAATAAAATCTTTGGCTGCTTCTGTTAGCTCTAAACTAAATCCTAAATTTTGCAAACGCTTTTCTACACTATTCATCAAAATATCAATGATATTAAAGATGTTCTCTTTGGTTAAAGAATTAAACACCACCACATCATCAATACGGTTTAAAAATTCAGGCGAAAAAGTACGCTTCAATGCTTTTTCAATAACTGCTTTGTTGTTTTCTTCTGCATTTTGAATGCGTGTTGCCGTTGCAAAACCAACACCATCACCAAACTCTTTTAATTGGCGAACACCAATATTTGAAGTCATAATGATGAGCGTATTTTTGAAATCAATTTTACGACCAAGGCCATCTGTTAATTGACCATCATCGAGTACCTGCAATAAAATATTGTAAATATCTGGATGCGCTTTTTCAATTTCGTCTAATAAGATTACACAGTATGGTTTACGTCTTACTTTTTCTGTTAACTGTCCGCCCTCTTCATAACCTACATAACCCGGAGGGGCACCAATTAAACGGCTCACCGTAAATTTTTCCATGTATTCACTCATATCAATACGAATGAGCGCATCATCAGATTCAAACATATTGCGCGCAAGTGCGCGCGCTAATTCTGTTTTACCAACACCCGTAGGACCTAGAAATATAAAGGTACCAATTGGTTTTTTAGGATCTTTTAAGCCTACTCTATTGCGTTGAATGGCTTTCACCACTTTTAAAATGGCTTCATCTTGACCCACAACCATGCCCTTCATTTCTTCGTTCATGCGGCGTAGCTTGTCTGTTTCTGCTTGCACCATACGCTTAACAGGAATACCTGTCATCATACTCACTACTTCGGCAATATTTTCTTCAGAAATTGGATAACGCTTGTGCTTGCTCTCTTCTTCCCAAGCAGATTTTGCTTGCTCCAACGATTCGCCTAATTTTTTTTCTGTGTCTCTGAGTGCAGCTGCTTCTTCGAAACGCTGACTTTTTACCACTTTATTTTTTTCGTTTTTAACGGCTTCGATTTCTTTTTCAAGTTCTACTATCGTTTCTGGCACATTGATATTTTTTAAGTGCACCCTAGCACCTACTTCATCTAGTACATCAATGGCTTTGTCCGGAAGTAAACGGTCCGTCATATAACGGTCACTTAATTTTACACAAGCTTCAATAGCATCATCGCCATAAGTAACGTTATGAAAATCTTCGTATTTAGATTTGATATTGTTTAAAATAACAATGGTATCATCTACACTTGGTGGTTCAATCAATACTTTTTGGAAACGTCTATCCAGTGCACCATCTTTTTCGATATGCATACGGTATTCATCAAGTGTAGAAGCGCCAATACATTGGAGCTCTCCTCTTGCGAGCGCAGGTTTTACAATGTTAGATGCATCCAGTGACCCACTCGCACCACCAGCACCAACAATGGTATGTATTTCGTCGATAAATAAAATAACGTCTCTATTTTTTTCAAGCTCATTCATGATGGCTTTCATACGCTCTTCAAACTGACCACGGTATTTAGTACCCGCTACAAGTGCTGCTAGGTCTAATGAAACAACACGTTTATCAAATAAAACACGGCTTACTTTGCGCTGCACAATGCGAAGCGCTAGACCTTCTACAATCGCTGTTTTACCCACACCTGGCTCACCAATTAAAATAGGATTGTTCTTTTTTCTACGACTTAATATTTGGCTCACGCGCTCAATTTCTGCCTCACGACCTACAATAGGATCTAAATTTCCTACTTCTGCTAATTTGGTAATGTCTCTACCAAAATTATCTAGTACCGGTGTTTTACTTTTTGCCCCAGCCGGAGATTTTGCAGCTTTGGGCTGACTAAATCCGCCGCCTCTTTTTTCTTCATCAAAATCATCGTCGTTGTCATTATCTTCTGGAAACTCGTTTAGAGGGCTTGAACTTCCCACCATGCCAAGCTCGGTTCTAAAGAGGTCGTAATCAATATCAAATTGACCCAGTATTTGCGTGGCAATATTTTCTTTGTTTTTTAAAATACTTAACATGAGGTGCTCCGTTTCTACCAGTGGGCTTTTAAGGGCCTTGGCTTCTAATACAGTAACACGAATTACTTTTTCGGCCTGTTTGGTTAGGGGCAAACTATTGATGTTGGCAATGTTTTTACCCGTCTTATCCTTTACGGCTAGCTCAATCTCTTTGCGAAGCTCATACAGGTCTACATTAAGCTGTTTTAGCACCTTAATGGCCGTATTTTCTTCATCCCTTATTAGACCTAGGAGTAAATGCTCCGTGCCAATAAAGTCGTTCCCTAGCCTTAACGCTTCTTCCCTACTGTAGGAAATGATTTCTTTTACTTGTGCCGAAAAATTATTATCCATAACCAAAAATTGGATTTATACAATTATAACGAATATTTTTGAGTGAAGTTGTGTGTGGATTATCCACATTTACTAACTTCACACATATCCTATGGAACTCAAAATTGATACCAAAGAAAAATACCAGCTTTTAACCCCTGCTGGAGCCACAATTACTGCCATTATAGCAGCAGAAATTGTAACTGTTTGCAATAAATGTCTAGAATCACCATTAAAAAATATGGTGCTCAATATAGAAAATGTTGAAGAAATAGCGCCCGATGCTTGTCAAACATTAACAGATTTACAACAGGCTTTTTATGATAAAAGCGCCTCATTTGTCATGTGTTGCCTCTCCTCAAAACTTGAAACTGCTTTTGATGAATTAGGACTATTAGAAGTGCTCAACCTAACACCCACGCTAAGTGAAGCTTCCGATATTGTAATGATGGAAGAAATTGAGCGTGAATTATTAGACAGTGACGATTTTGAATTTGATAAAGAATCAGCATAAGCGATTACTTATTGAATAATTTTTTCAATTCGAGTAAGCTTACCTGCTGCATTCATACCTTCTACTACAATTCTAAATTTTGTTGTTACATCGTTGTTGAAAAAATCCAGTTTAACCAGTTTAGTTTTCTTGTCTGTTAATACATACGGATTCCAATAAAGCGTGGTGCGCACATCAGGTACTTTAGTTGGCGCTGCCGTATAATTTGGACTATAAAATTCTTTGTAATTGGTATACCCAGTTAAAATGGCGTTACTCAATCCTTTTAAACTTTCATTTTTTAGATCGGCAGGTTTTTTAGTATAAATAGCGATGGCGCCTGACGGTCCAGAACCAGAAGATCCCATAAATGGCGGACGAAAAACTTTGATGTACGCAATATCACTCATTTGAATGCCCATGGTTTGCTCGGC
>CANEWV010000136.1 GCA_947442905.1 Chitinophagaceae bacterium
CTTGATTGTCAATTAACTGCTATAAATTCGGATCAATTTCCTACCCCCGCAAAACGACCTGCTTATTCGGTGCTAGATACTCAAAAAATAGAAAAGGAATTAAATTTATATATTCCCCATTGGGAATTGGCGCTTAGTGATTGTATATTGCAGTTAAAAAATAATTAATATATGAAAAAGTTGCGCTTATTTTTTATGTTACAATTTGCTATAGGTGGTATTCATGCTCAAACGATATGGACAAGTCAAACTACTTTTAGCGGGTTTGTTGGTAAATATGAAATCCGAATGAAGTTGGCAATTCCTTATGGAGGTGCAACTACTTGTTTTACAATAGGGGAATATTATTACGCCAACAGTAAAGGAAAAATATTTTTATGTTCTTCAGATGATGTAAAAATAGTAGAAAGTGTAAATGGGAAAGAAACTGGCTACTTTATTTTGGATGCTGATTGGAATAAAAAAGTAGGTCAAACAATTTCGGGGAAATGGTATTCATTGTCTAAAAGTGTTTCATATCCTGTTGTTTTAAAAGTAATAGCAAAAGCTAAGGAATAGGTTATTAATTTAATATTTTATCTATGAAAAAATTGCTCTTTTTGTTTTTCGCTTTTTATTCTATAAATACGTATGCTCAATCAATTACGCTTATTCTAAATGACCCCGACAAGCAGGCGCCTACAAATGTTAGGGTAAAGCCAGGGGGAAGTGTAATCGCTACTATTGATTCAAGAGTTGAACTTGCTACGGTGCATGTTATTGCTAAAGAAGGCAGCTATTTTTATGTTGATTCATATGAAAATTGCGGTAGCGATGAAATTAAGTTGACTACGCCAGGTTATATACACTATAGTGTTTTAGGTATTTTTATTTCCAATTATGCAAACATTGCAATTCCAGTTTATGCTTCTAGCAATAAATCTGGGTTAGTAGAAAAACTTAAGATTTCAGATGTTTTTGTCAATGTATTGGATTACAAAAATGACATGTACTATGTTCTTTATAAGAAATTGAATAAAAAGTTTTGGGTAGAATCAAAGTATTTGTGCAATGCTGCATGTACGAATTGTAATTGATATTTGAAAGCATAAAAAAAGCCGCAATAAAATTGCGGCTTTTTAATTTGGTTGCCCGACCTGGATTCGAACCAAGACAAACTGCACCAAAAACAGTCGTACTACCATTATACTATCAGGCAATCCTGTCATTCATTGCTGAATGGGGTGCAAAAATAGGGTGCAACTTAAAATTTTCCAAATATTTTAGACCCGTTTTTCGCTAAAACCCTCAAAATCAGACTATAATTTAGCGTCGGGCGCCTAAATGGTACTCACTTTGTTCAAATGTTTTATATTTAAAGGACAAAAAACTAAACCCATGCAAAAATTACTCTTATTATCCGTTTTTATAGGCTGTTTGTTTTTACTCTCTTTTAGAGATGATAAAAAGAAAAAGATTGTATTTTTTGGTGATTCTATTACTGAAGCAGGGGCTAAACCTGGCGGTTATATTAAAATGATGGAGCAGATGCTTGTAAATGCAGGTAAGGCTCAAAAATATGAATTATTAGGTGCGGGAATAGGCGGCAACAAAGTATATGATTTGTACCTCCGTATGGAAAACGATGTACTTGCAAAAAATCCGGATATCGTTGTTATTTATATTGGTGTTAATGATGTGTGGCATAAAGCATCTTCTGGAACAGGTACCGATTATTGGAAGTTTGGCCCATTTTATGAGGCCCTTGTTAAAAAAATTCAGGCATCGGGTGCTAAAGTAGTGGTGTGTACGCCTGGTGTAATTGGTGAAAGAACAGACAATAGCAATCAGCTAGACGGTGATTTAAATTTATACAGCAAATGGATTCGTGATTTTAGTGCTAAAAACAATATACCACTGGTTGATGTGCGTAAAGTTTTTATGGACTATAATACAGCCAACAATCCTAACAATCAGGAGTCTAAAATTTTAACCACCGACCGCGTACATTTAAATGAAAAAGGAAATGCAGTGTTAGCAGAAGCCATGTGGAATGTGCTTGGTGCTTTATAAAAAGATAACGCTAACCACGAACTATTCGGCAATAATTAAATAGTAGTTTTTCTTTCCTTTTTGAAGTAATAAATATTTGCCTTGTAAAAGGTCATCTGTGTTAACGCTTGTTTTTTCTTGTGCTATTTTGGTTTTATTTAAACCAAGTCCACCAGCAACAAACATTTTTTTGGCTTCTCCTTTACTTGTAAAAATATTAGTTTCAACTAGAAGGTCTATCAGGTCGTAACCGTTAGCTAGTGAAGCTTTGCTCACTTTTGCTGTAGGCACGCCTTCCATTACTTGTAATAGTTCGTTTTCATTTAAGCTTTGTAATACCTCAGTAGTGGCGTTACCAAATAAAATGTCAGAAGCTTTAACTGCAAAATCATAATCGGCATCACTATGCACCCAAGTGGTTAAGCATTCCGCTAATTTCTTTTGTAATAATCGTAAGTGTGGTGCAGCTTCATGCTCTGTTAATAAAGCGTCAATTTGCGCAACTGGTAAAAGTGTAAATATTTTAATCCAACCTTTTGCATCTTCGTCAGAAGCGTTTAACCAAAATTGATAAAACTGATACGGGCTTGTTCTTTTAGGATCCAACCAAATATTTCCTTTTTCTGTTTTGCCAAATTTGCCACCATCTGCTTTTTTGATAAGCGGGCAAGTAAATGCAAATGCTTCACCACCCGTTTTGCGTCTAATGAGTTCGGTGCCGGTAGTGATGTTGCCCCACTGGTCACTTCCGCCCATTTGAAGTTTACAATTTTTGTTTTGGTATAGCCAGTAAAAATCGTAACCCTGTATAAGTTGGTAGGTGAATTCGGTAAAGCTCATACCAGTGTCGCCTTCTAATCTCTTTTTTACACTGTCTTTGGCCATCATGTAATTGACAGTGATATATTTGCCCGCATCTCTAATAAATGAAAGAAAATTAATTTCTTTAAACCAGTCATAGTTATTCACCATAACGGCTGCATTTTTTTTAGATGCATCAAAGTCTAAAAACCTTTCTAATTGTTTTCGAACACCTTCTTGGTTATGGAGTAAAATATCTTCTGATAATAAATTACGCTCTTCACTTTTACCTGATGGATCGCCCACCATGCCGGTAGCGCCACCCACAAGTGCATAGGGTTTATGCCCTGCATTTTGCAAATGAACAAGTAGTAAAATAGGCACAAGGCTTCCTATATGTAAACTATCTGAAGTAGGGTCAAATCCAATATAGCCAGATACCATTTCTTTTGCCAACAATTCTTCTGTACCTGGCATCATGTCTTGAATCATGCCTCTCCAACGTAGTTCTTCAATCAAAGTCATAACGGTGCGCTTAGTTGTTGCAAAAGTAAGGAATAGTTAGTAGGGTAATTACGGGAACAAGGCGTTATTTTTGCACCATGAAAAAAGTAGGAGATGGTACCCGTGTATTAAACTTTTTAATAGATACGCTACTCTATTGGATACTTGCAATTCTGCTGTACAAGTGGTGGAATTTTCATGTACTATACTGGGGCTATATGCACTTAAATTTTGGCTGGTTTTTCTTTGGGTCCCTGTTCATTTACTATTTTATTTTAGAACTCCTTTTTGCAAAAACACCCGCCAAATGGCTCACTGCTTGTAAGGTAGTATCTAGCAAAAGCACTTTAGAGACAACTATTAAAGCAAGTGTAGGTCAAATTTTTATCCGATCTCTAGCAAGGCTCATCATCATTGATCCATTTTTTATTCCGTTTCTAGGAACCACATTGCATGATTATTTGAGTGGAACTATGGTGGTAGAGTCGTAATTTTACTACCTACTTATGGCAAAGATTGGCATTAATATCGCAACTGGTAGCCTTCAAAAGGCTGAAATGATTGTGGGAATAGATTTAGGTACTACCAATAGTTTGGTGGCCATCATTCATCCCGAAACCAAGCAACCCGTTGCTTTAAAAGAGCATGATAGCTCAAGTTTGGTACCTAGTGTGGTGCACTTTGATGTTTTTGGCAATCCAGAAGTAGGACAGGGCGCTAAACAGTTTTTAGAGACAGACCCTGCTAATACCATATTTAGTGCCAAGCGCCTGATGGGTAAAAGCTATAAAGATGTTAGCCAGAGTGCCGGGTATTTTACCTACAAAGTAATTGATGACAACACCGATGCGCTCGTAAAAGTGCAGGTAGGGTCGAGTTTTTATTCACCCACTGATTTATCTTCTTTTATCCTGGCCGAATTAAAAAAACGCGCCGAACATATTTTAAAAACACCCGTAACCAAAGCGGTTATTACGGTGCCTGCTTATTTTAACGATGCCCAGCGTCAGGCCACGCGCGATGCGGGTAAATTAGCTGGACTAGATGTACTCCGGATTGTAAATGAGCCAACAGCAGCGAGTTTAGCATACGGCCTAGGTCTTCAAAAAGATGAGGAAACGACCATTGCGGTATACGATTTAGGAGGTGGTACTTTTGATATTTCTATCCTTAAAATAACCGACGGGGTATTTGATGTACTATCTACCAATGGGGATACTTATTTAGGTGGAGATGATATTGACCGTGCTATTATTGATTATTGGCTAGCGGAAAAATCAATTGATATTAAAGTTTTACAAACAACTCCTAAATTATTGCAAACCATTCGATTAAGTGCAGAAGAGGCTAAAATAACTTTAAGTGGTACGGATCAGTTTGAAACAACAATTGAAGGAGAAATATATCAAATTACAAAGCCTGTTTTTGAGGGATTGATCACATCTATCATTGGTAAAACGATTGATTGTTGTAAAAATGCGCTAGCAGATGCTAAGCTAAACGCCGGTCATATAGATGCCATAGTAATGGTGGGGGGTAGTACCCGTATTCCTGCAGTTAAAGAAGCAGTGGCAACCTTTTTTGGGAAGCCTGTCAATGATAGTATCAATCCAGACGAGGTTGTTGCACTAGGTGCAGCGGTCCAGGCGGATATACTAGCGGGCAATAACAAAGACTTTTTACTACTCGATATAACGCCTTTAAGCCTGGGTATTGAAACCATGGGCGGCCTTATGGAAGTGCTCGTTCCACGTAACTCAAAAGTACCTATGCAGGTTGGTAGGCAATATACCACACACGTAGACGGGCAGTCGAGTATGCGTATTTCGGTGTATCAAGGGGAACGTGATTTGGTAAAAGATAACCGTAAATTAGCCGAGTTCAACCTTACCGGTATACCTGGTATGCCAGCTGGACTCCCTAAGGTTGACATCCAATTTTTATTGAATGCAGATGGCATATTAGTAGTGAAAGCCAAAGAGTTACGAAGTAGTATTGAACAAATTATTGAAGTTAAACCTGCATTAGATTTAACCGATGACCAGGTAGAAAAGATGTTACAAGACAGTATTGAAAACGCGGCTGCCGATATGGTATTAAGGGCCCTGGTAGAAGCAA
>CANEWV010000137.1 GCA_947442905.1 Chitinophagaceae bacterium
CATGGCTGCTTAATCAGTGATTAAGTAACCATTTGGGCCGCCGCACAGGTTCGCTTATTTCCATGTGCCGCCGCCGACTCAAAACAAAATAAGATGCTGCAATAGAAGGCTGTGACTATTGCTTAAGATTATCCAGCTAAGCGATAGGTTGGTTTGTTCGTTTCCGGCCTTTCGTCTACAATGAATATCGAAATAAGCATGTAGAAAGCTAATGGTTACGATGTTTGGACAGGGGTTCGACTCCCCTCGACTCCACAAAAGAAAAGCCACCTGAATGAGGTGGCTTTTTTGCGTATAAATACATAATTAGTTCCCAATCCTTTAGTCTAATTTTATCAGATTGATATTCAATTCTGCAGCCTTTATATTTCCTGGGCGTCCTATTTCATCTACAAAAAAATCAATTATGAGAAAATTGTCTCTAGTTTTATTGCTTTTAACTGTATTGTATGCATTCCCTAAAATTTCATCTGCAATGCCACTTTCAAAGAACGCTGAAGTGTTCCAATCACTGGAAAATTTGCAAAAGTTTAAAATAAAAACTTTAAATGAAATCGAATATTGGTGGGTGTTATATAATGACGGATGCTACCATTTATACCGAGTTGAAATTGTTGGCGGTCTTTTAGAGTTTTGGACACCATTGGGTTATTGGAATTACATTGGATCAACTACTACTTGTGCTTTTTCTTATGAGGAGATGGATGTAATGTGTTAGTTATTAATCTCTACTTCAATAGTTAAAATTAAAAAATGAAAACATTTATTTCGATATTAATGACGGTTGTTTTATTGTCTTCAGCGACTTTTAATAATCAGGCAGCTGCGCAAGCAAATAATGCTGATACAATTCTTAGTTATAGCTTTGATAATTTTAAAGGGAAGCCAAACTATTCGCCATCTTATGTGCTCATAAAAAGTAAAACGAGTGGGAAGGTATTGTATGAAAATTATACCAATCAAGGGAAATGTTTAGCTTGTTACGATAAGCTAATTTTTAAAGCAGATTCTTGTTACAATAAGAAAAATTTTGCTGATGCAGCTGTTTTATATACTTCTGCATTTACACTGAATGATAATCAAGGTAAGGTTAAGCATAGGCTTGCGGCAGCATGTTGTTATGCTACATTACATGATCTAGACCTTGCATTTGAAAACCTGAATAGGGTTGTATTTATAGCAAAGTTTCGGAATCTCCAAGAACTTTCAAATAACAACTGTTTCAAAATTCTTCAAAAAGATAAAAGATGGCCTCAACTTATTGAAGGGGTGATTAAAAACCTAGAAGGTGTGGAATCAGCCATCAAGCGCAGTTATTGATCGGGAAAATAGGAGTGTATCTTTAAGTTAATTATATTTGATATCCAATAAATAAATACGAATATGAAAAAGATACAAACCCTGATGGCTGCTTTTAAGGCCAATTACAAAAAAATGACCCTGCTTTTTGTAGGTAGCTTACTTATTATTGTAGGGGCTTCTGCTTTTAACTTAAAATCTGACAATCCGGACGGCATAGTAGGTGTTTGGAAAACAGGTGAAGGAACGGCAATGGTGCGCATTTACAAAAATGGCGATAAGTACCAAGGTAAAATTGTTTGGTTAAAAGAACCCAATGATCCAGAAACAGGTAAGCCTAAGGTTGATAAAAATCATCCAGATGAAGCTTCTAAAACACGTGCCATTTTAGGCCTTGTAAATATTTGGGGCTTTAATTACAAAGGTGAAAATGTTTGGGACGGGGGTAATATTTATGATCCTAAAAATGGCAACACCTATTCTTGCACTATGAAATTGCAAAACGCTAACTCACTTGAAGTAAGAGGTTATATTGGTGTTGCAATTATTGGTAGAACAGATACTTGGACTAAACAAGTATTAAGGTGATACAAAGTTAAATCCAATATTAAAATATAAAGGATTGCCCAACCTGCTTTCAAAGTAGCGTTGGGCTTCTTTTTTCCCATTTTTCACATTCATTACTTCAAAACGGTAGTTGTAACGCATACCCGCTTCTGCGTGAAACCAAACAAAGCCGCTTAGTTTTTTATCCCACATCACTTTAGGCTTAAACTCACCTCTTTGAATAAATACCGATCCATTTTGACTATTTGATAGCGGCATCCAAAACTGGTTGCCTTCTAATTCAAATCCTGCTTGTAACATATTGAATGTAGAAAAATTGTATCGCATAAATCCCCTGGCAGGTAATAATAGTTCCATACCCCATTTGTCGTTGAAAGTCTTATTCCAAAATAAAACAGGTACATGAATAAGTTGACCTGCGCGGTAAGTGCGGGCGATACCCGTACCAATCATATTTTTCTCCGATTTTTTCCA
This sequence comes from Chitinophagaceae bacterium, assembly GCA_947442905.1. Next base: position 2,341 of record CANEWV010000137.1, read on the forward strand.
GCCGTAAATAAATGTTCCACTTAATGTAAGGGCATTTTTATTAATGGCGCTTGTGTTATGAAAAACTCCATTAACATCTGCACTTGCTTGAATGATTATGAAATTCTTTTCGTTAAGTGGTTTAAAAATATTGGTATTGATACCCGCGCTGGTTAGGTTGTGGTTATTAAGTGTTGAAGCAAATTGGTTGGTTCCTGGCTTTTCAATTTCAAACTTGCTGCCCCAATAATTGGCACCTAACTGCCAAATAATTTTGTTGTTAGAAATAACAGGAATATTTACTTGTGCCTTAAGCGATGATAACTGATTAACATGAAAATCTTGCATGGCAGGTAACATGCCACCCAGTGGTACACCAGGCATTAGAAAAGAACCGGTTCTCTCATAACCAATACTAATAATTTTTTGTGGAGTTTGATTTAATACTTTTGGCGTACAATAGCGTTTAACACCATCCGCTTCTCCAAACTTGCTGTAATCAAAATTATCTGTGGTGTCAACTTGTGCCATCGTGGTGTTGGCAATGAGTAAAAACGCGCCTAGTAAAATCTTATGCATGGTATAAATATTTTATATAAAATTAACAACAAAATGAACAACGAAAATCAATAGTTCTAACGAACAACCACAACTTCGTTGTATGGAACTCTAAACCTTGGTCCCCAAATACCCGGTTCTGTACCTTTACCCACCGCAATAATCATGTTAATTTCTGCACCAGCTGGTAAGCCAAGCGCACGCTTAACACGTATAGCATCAAAGCCTTCCATTGGACATGATTCAAAACCTTCGGCGGCAATGGATAACATAAATGTTTGGGCAGCTAGTGCACAAGATTTATGTACCGTAACGCGCTGATCTGCATCTCCACCAAAACGCATAAAGGGTTTGCGAAGGCCCATAAAAAAGCAGAGCGCTCTTCTAATAAGTGTGGTGATACCAAAAATATCGGAGCGGTAGGCTAGGGGCATTAGTTTGCCATAATAATCCAGTCCTCTTTTTTGAGCAGTATTGGGCTCACCATTAATACCTTCTTTTATTTTATTGTAGTTCCAAGCGGCTCTTTGTTTCCAAAGGTCTTTTCTGGTAACAAAAACCACCAATTGTTTTGAAGTTCTGGCTGCATTTTGATCGAGACAAAGCGCTGTAAAAGATTCTTTTAAAACCGGATCTTTGATCCATTGGAACTCCCATAATTGCATATTGCTGCTATTTGGAGAAAGAATGCTTCTTTCTAAACTTCTAACGATTACATCGTCAGGTACTTCGATGTTGGCATCAAATTTTCGGTTAGAACGTCTGCGTTGTATGATTTCTTCAAAACTACTGCTTAATGACATGGTATGGATTTACGATTTATAGAATTGTAAATATCGTTAGATTTTGGGTATTAAAGATATATTTGTACCTCAAAACAATCAAGAAGCGCAATGGTTCAACTTCCTACACGTCAGGCAAACAATTTTGATTTGTTGCGTATTTTATTTGCTTGGTTTGTGATTGTATCCCATTCTTATGTTTTAAATGGGGATGGAGCCACCGACCCCTTATTTGAGATGACCCAACAAACGTTTTTATTTTCATTTATTGGCGTAAAAGGTTTTTTTATCATCAGTGGTTATTTGATTTTCAAAAGTATGGTGGTGAGCACTTCTATTTTTGAATATCTTGTAAAAAGGGTGCTTCGTATATTTCCGGCGCTAGCGGTTGTTTTACTTGTAACACTTGCAGCGGTTTATTTTATTTACCCTAATAATTTGCCACCGTTTTTTAGCAACAAAGAAGTGTATGCTTATTTTTTAGGAAATATCATTTTGTTTAAACCCCATTTTTTTATTTCCGGAATATTTTCAGGACTTCCATCGGCTGCCATCAATGGATCTTTATGGACCATCGAATATGAGTTTTTCTTTTACCTATTTATTTTGTTGTTCTTTTATTTTAGGTCTCAAAAAAAACAATTGATCATTGCATTGTCAGTTGTTGTGGTTTTATTTTTAATCGTGCGTTTGGCATTTTATGACTGGACCGTTCAAACACATTTTTTTATTCCACTCGAACCTCTTTTTGATTTGGGGCCTTATTTTTTAATGGGGTCTTTACTTAGTTGTTTTGATTTTGATAACATGCCTGCTAAAAATGCAATGGCCGCTGTTTTATGCATGGCACTTGTGGCCTCGGTGTATTTTAAAATTGGACATACGGTTGTTTATTTTACACTACCGTTTTTAGTGATTTATGTAGGCAAGCAAACCTCAAAGCTGGCTACATGGGTGCACAGTACCATGGGTGATCCTTCTTATGGTATTTACCTCTATGCATTTCCATTACAGCAGCTGCTTATTTATTGGTACCGCCCATCTACGCTTGTGTTGTTTATTGCGAGTACCATTGGGGCATTTGTTTTTGGTTATCTCTCATGGATATTTATCGAAAAAAAGGCATTGGCCCTAAAGCAGTATTTTTTACAGAATCGTCATAAATAAGTAGCACACGATACAAAGCAGTAAAATAATCGTAACTGCTGCAATCGTCCACGGATCAGTATCTAATAATTTGCGATTCTTTTTCTTGTTATTTTTTTGTGCTAGTGCTAACACTGTTTTTTTAAGTGCCTGGTTATAGGCAGCAAGTTGAGCTTTGTTTTTAAAAGCAGTAAGCCCTTCTATAGCTGCTTCAACATCTGCTGATTGCAGCATCATTTTTTCAATTTCATGCTGTTCGTCTGGGGTTGCAGTGCCTGATAAATATTTTTCCAATACCTGCTCATTCACGGAAACGTCCTTTTCTAATATGTCTAAAAGATCATTCATCTTGCAAGCGCTTTTCAATTAATAACTTTAAATTCCTTTTTCCATTTTGAATATGACTTTTAACTTCTAGTAGGGTATATCCTGTAATGGATGCAACGTTTTGATAGCTGTTTTTTTGGAGGTAAAATAGCGTAACACATTTTTGTTGTGCCTCATTTAGTAAAGGAAGCATTTGTTCCAACAAAGATGCTAGTTGTTCTTTTTGGATGGCCTCCATTTTGTCTGTTTCCGAACTAGGCACTTGTTCTAAACTACTTGCGTCTACCATTTTGTTTTGTTGCCTCAAAAGTACCAAGC
>CANEWV010000138.1 GCA_947442905.1 Chitinophagaceae bacterium
CAAAATGTAAAAATTGTTGCGATGGCAGATGCTTTTAAAGACCGCCTAGATGAATGTTATAAAAATGTAGTTGGTGAACTAGCTAACGCAGGTCCTGGCACAAAGGGTACACTTGATGTTCCTGAAGAAAGAAAATTTGTAGGCTTTGACGGTTATTTAAAAGCCATACCACTTGCAGATGTAGTGATACTTGCAACGCCTCCAGGTTTTAGACCCATTCACTTTGAAGAAGCTGTTAAGCAAGGCAAACATATATTTATGGAAAAGCCTGTGGCTACAGATCCAGCAGGTGTTCAAAGGGTTTTGGCTGCTGCAAAAATTGCAAAGCAAAAGAAATTAAACGTAGTAGTAGGGCTTCAAAGACATTACCAAGATTCTTACCGCGCGCTTTTTGCAAAAAAAGATATGATTGGAGATATTACATCGATGCAAGCTTGGTGGAATAATGATGGTGTTTGGACAAGACCACGTAAAGCAGGTCAAACAGAAATGGAATATCAAATGCGAAACTGGTATTATTTTGTGTGGCTTTGCGGTGATCATATTACTGAACAGCACATTCACAATTTAGATGTGATTAATTGGTTTAAGAAGGGCTATCCTGTAAAAGCGCAAGGTTTTGGTGGACGAGAAGTAAGAAAATCAAAAGAGCACGGTGAAATATTTGACCATCACTATGTAGAGTTTCATTACGCCGATGGATCTATTTTAAATTCGCAGTGTCGGCACATGCCAGGTACTTCAAGTAAAGTAGATGAACTACTAGTGGGCACCAAAGGAAAAATTTATTGTGATGCAGCGCGCATTACTGATTTACGCGGTAAAACAATTTTTCAATTTGATAAATCTAAAGAGCGCAATCCGTATCAAACAGAGCATGACGAATTATTTGCCGCGATTGCAAAAGGTGAGTATAAATATGCCGATGCCGAAAATGGCGCTTATTCAACCATGACATCTATTCTAGGCCGAATGGCTACGTATAGTGGACAAATTATTGATTGGGATAAAGCCATTAATTCGGGCCTTAATTTGCATCCATCGGTGTATGCATTTGATGCAGCAGCGCCGGTTAATCCAGGTCCTGACGGATTCTATCCAGTTCCAGTTCCAGGTGTTACAAAATACTAAGCAGTAAAAAAGTAAAGCGGCTTCCTTTTCTAGTAAAAGGGAGCCGCTTTTTTTATTCTACAATTATTTCATCTATGAATTGAAAGCCGTTTTGCAGTTTTGAAACAAACTTAATAAAGCGGGCAGCGGTTGGTTTCATTGGTATTTTAAAATCTTTAAAACGTAAACTACTCTCTGTAGGAGATACGACATTATTATCTCTACCCTGATTGGTATAGTTTACACCATCCACCGATGTTTGTACTTCAATATATTTTGGCATATAAACACCAGGTCCAATGATTTGCATAAAATTGGCTTGCACTAAATGTATGGTATCAACTTTTTGTAAATCAATAACAACATCGATGTTGCTAGTGAACCCTTGCCACTGTCCATCTTGGTAGGTTAAACTGCCACGGTAACCATTTACAAGTGTATATGTACTAGCAGCTGGATAGCTTTTGCTATAAGGTATATTATACGTAACAGGTTTATTAAATGCTTTGTGAAAATTAATAAGTATTGAATCAGAGACTGATTTTTTTGCATTAATAATAGCAGCCTTGATGGTTGTTTTTGTATCCATTAAAAACGGCTCAGCATAAACTTTGGACGCTGAGGTGGGTTCTGTTCCATCGGTGGTATAATAGATGGTAGGTTTAAACTGCTCACTATTAAAACTGATTGTTGCAAGCCGTTTTGTAGTATCAATGTGAGCACTAATATCTACTCTATTAGAAGGTCTACAATAATTGATATTAAAAGCTTGTAGTAGTGTATAATGAGCGGTTAACTTTTCTTGAAACTGCGCCCAATTTTTTGCAGCTGGGTTACTCCATACCACTTCACTTAAAGCAATGATGCGCGGAAAAATCATGTATGCTGCATGCTCCTGCGTAGGCACGTATTCGGTCCATAAATTAGCCTGTGCACCTTTGATATATTGTTGTTTGTCTTTTTCGAGTACAGCGGGCATGGGCTCGTATTCATATACTTTTTGTAATGGTAAAAATCCGCCAATGGCTTCCGGTTCTCCTGCAGGATTTTGTTGGTATTTATCAAAATAACAAGTACCACCTGGGGTCATAATTACATCGTGGGCTTGCCTAGCCGCATCAATTCCACCTTGTTCACCTCTCCAGCTCATAACGCGCGCGCCAGGGGCAAGTCCGCCTTCTAATATTTCATCCCAACCCAGTAAATAACGTCCTTTACTCGAGATAAACTTTTCCATTCTTTTGATGGCATAGCTTTGGAGTTCATCTTCATTTTTTAAACCATTATCGCTAATGCGCTTTTGACATTTTGTACATTTTTTCCAGTGTCCTTTTGCAGCTTCATCACCTCCAATATGAATATATTTTGAAGGAAATAATTGCATCACTTCTGTGATCACATCTTGCATGAAAGTGAATGTAGAATCATTGCCAATACAAAATTCGCCAGTTCTACCTGTAACACTATCACAAGCTAGATTTGGATATGCAGCTAGTACTTCATCGGAGTGACCAGGTATTTCAATTTCTGGAATCACATTGATCGCTTTTGCTTTGGCATACGCCACAATGTCTTTTGCATCATTTTGTGTATAGTAACCTCCGTATGCCAGTGGATCACCTTCTTGTAAATAACCCATCCCATTTTTCCACCATTCTTTCCAAGTTTTGTGTGTTCGAAAGGCAGCTTGCTTGGTTAATAATGGATATTTTTTTATTTCAAGTCTCCAACCTGCACCATCTGTTAAGTGTAAATGGAGATTGTTGAGTTTGTAAATACTTAATACATCAATTAAACTTTTGATAAAAGATACCGGATAAAAATTTCTAGATACATCTAACATGAGTCCTCTGTATTCAAACCTAGGCTTGTCTTTTACGGTGATACAAGCAATACGGCTAGGTGTATTACTCGTGTACCAAAGTTGAATAATGGTTTGCGCACCATAGAGTGCACCGGCATAATCATTTGCAGCAATAGTAACTGTGTTAGTAGTTACTTCTAGCGTGTATTCACTGGCAGCTAATTTTTTATTTTCTTTAAAAATAATACGCGTATTTCCTTTTTGCATCGTATTTATAGAGGTACTTGTGATTTGCTGTACATATTTTGCAATAGGCTTCCAACTAGCAGGGGCTATAAACTGCGTATTTTTGTAAAAACTAAAACTTCCAGCATTTACTTTCAAGAATTGTGGCTCTGGAATAATGCTAACAGATTTTTGCGCTACTGCAATATATCCTACGAGTAAGAGTGAAATAGCAACGAATATTTTTTTCATCCCAATTTACTTTTTAATGTAAAAATCTTTTCCAAGGCTCCAATCATTGTTAAAATATCCCACTGCTTTAATACCATCTTCACCTTTAATAAGCATATCAAGTGAAAAAACCATAAAGTCGGGGAAACCGCTACCACCACTAAAATATTGATTGGCATCTGCCGCTTGCATACCCTGTAAGCCAGTGCCACCAATAAGTGCAACGCTCGTAATACCATTATTTTGTGCCGGATACATAAAGTACGCACCTAGGTCTTGCCCTTCATATACGGTACTACCCATTACAATTTTACCAGTTGTTACCTTAATAGGACAGTTTGTAAGAAGTGTTGCTGCAGCGGTATTGGTGGTTTCGTTACCATATAAAATAACGCCTTGATTTTGGTAAGCAGCTGTAGTAAAATCTTTATCTGCAACTAAACTTACAGAACCGTTTCCTCTATAATACCAGGTTTCTGCATCATATTTTGCTTTTTGTAAGGCCCAGTTATTTTCTGCTTCTGTACCATGCGTAGCATAAACAAAAACCATATTGTTATTAAATGCTTCTTTTAAACCACCATTTCTTTGGATGCCTTTGTTGGCAAGTGATGGTGATATTCCTTTTGTCCAAGCTGCATTTTTTTCTAAAACCAGCGCACTCGAATTCACTATATGGGTTAATCGGTTACCATCTAGTACAATACTAATCGTATCGCCCACTGCAAAATCTTTGGTATCTATTGAAACAGCATTAATATTGGTAGTAGTACCTGTAATATTTTTTGTTTTCATATTGCGTGTAAGTTGCACACGGCTATATTCAAAACTTTTTGTTTGTTGTAATACTTGTAACCACTGATAGGTGTTGGTAATAGCAGTAGATGGTAAGGTATAATCAATCACATTTACTTTACTACTAACTGGAATGGTGTGTCTTTTGAAATATTCAAAAATAGGCGCCCAGTCTACACTCTCATCACTAAACCAATGCGAACCTCCAGGATATTCGTAATAACTAAAATCAGGATGAAATTCGGCGAGTATTTTTTTCATTTGTCTAGCATAGTTTACCGAAACTGTTTCGTCTGCATCACCATGAAAAATATAAACCCCATTGGCCTTGTAGTTATTAACCATGCCTAATACATTGCTTGGTGTACTTGCCCTTGTCAATATTTTTTTAACAGAGGTGCTCGTATCATTTGGCACTAGACCATCGTGTGAGCCATACGCTGCAAGGGTTGGATAGCCTGCCGAAGGTGCAATAGCTGCCCACTTTCCAGGATAGGTAGCACCTAAATACCAAGTACCGTGCCCGCCCATGGAGTGACCAGTTAAATAAATATGTTGTGGATTTGGTTGGTATATTTTTTTAGCAATTTCAAAAACTTCTAATGCATCAAGTCTACCCCAATCTTCCCAGTTAAATCCTCTTGGTCTTCTATTGGTAGGCGCTACAATGGGTCCTTCTTGTTTAGGTTTGTATGCTCTAGCTTGCGAAATAGCTTCTACTTCTGCGCCGTGTACCGATAAAAATAAACTTGGATTATTTTTATTATCGTTGGCTTGAGGTGCCACTGCATAATACTGTACAGAACCATCTATTCCACTAATAAAAGTATGGGATGCGTGTTCATTATTTTTTACAGCTGTTACCACAATTGAGGTAGTGTCAATAATTTGGTTGTTAGCCATTAAAGTAAGTGCTACGCTGTAACTTCCTTTGCTTACGTTTTTTGGTACCGGTATTTCTACAGCTACTTTTCTTGCGATATGTTGTGCGATGTTTGAAATATTGGTTTGTATTTTTTGATCTCCAACGGCCGCCGTGATGCTCATGCCCACAGTATTATTTTTTGAACTATTTACAACAACAAGTCCTGCCCATTTTTTTGTTACGCTTTCTCCTTCAATAAAAAATGGTAGCGTAGCGTCTTTGGTACTTAGTTGTAGTGGCTTAAATGAAAAATCAAGCATTGCTTTTACCGATGCAAACCTACCAGCGCCTGCGGCGCGAATATAAAATTCATTGATTCCTTTTTTTAATTGAACCG
>CANEWV010000139.1 GCA_947442905.1 Chitinophagaceae bacterium
AAACGGCTGGTGCCGAGGTGAATGAAAATGAAGTGGACGCATTACTATCAAGACCGGAAATTTATTATTTATCTGAAATGATGAATTTTCCGGGCGTACTACATAGCGATCCGGTAGTGATGGCAAAAATAAAATCGGCACAAAAACACAATAAGCCAGTAGATGGTCATGCACCCGGATTAAGTGGCGAGGCTGCAAAAAAATATATTGATGCCGGTATCAGTACCGATCATGAATGTTTTACCATCGAAGAAGCTTTAGAAAAATTAGAATACGGTATGCACATTTTAATTAGAGAAGGAAGTGCTGCCAAAAATTTTGAAGCCCTCTATTCAATTATTGATACGCATACAAACAAAGTGATGTTATGCAGTGATGACAAACATCCAGATAGTTTAGCTGCAGGTCATATCAATACCATTTGCGCAAGAGCGGTAGCAAAAGGACTTGATCTTTTTAATATTTTGCAAACCGCATGTATCAATCCAGTAAAGCATTACAAGCTTCCAGTAGGTTTATTAAACCCGGCTGATCCCGCCGATTTTATTTTGGTAAAAGACCTTGTACATTTTGAAGTAAGTAGTACGTATATTAACGGCGAATTAGTTGCTGAGAATGGCATTTCAAAAATTAATAGTGTCCCTACAACAGCTATTAATAATTTTGATTGCGAAAAAATTAAACCTGCAACATTAGTAGTTCCAGAAAATGAGTACCCCAATAAAAACGGTCTTATTCCTGTTATTGAAGCGCTCGATGGGCAACTCATTACGAACAAATTAATGCTTAGCGGCACTTTACAAAATGGCAACTGGGTAACGGATACCACAAATGATATTTTAAAAATAGTAGTAGTCAATAGATACCATCCGGCTCCCATTGCAAAAGCATTTATCAAAAATTTTGGTTGTACAAAAGGCGCTATTGCATCGAGTGTAGCACACGATAGCCATAACATTGTTGCGGTGGGTGTAGATGATGAAAGTATTACAGCTGCCATCAATTTGGTGATTGAAGCAGGAGGTGGTGTGAGTGTCTTTACTGGAGCAATGGAAACAGATTCGAGCAAAGTACTACCACTTCCGGTAGCGGGTTTAATGAGCGCCGCCGATGGCTTTGAAGTTGCCGCTATGTATACCGAAATAGACTTAGAAGCCAAAGCCCTAGGATCCTTACTAGTGGCGCCTTTTATGACACTTAGTTTTATGGCATTACTGGTGATTCCACATTTAAAACTGAGCGATAAAGGCCTATTTAATGGCGACGATTTTAATTTTGACATATTTTAAGCTTTCAAATACCTTTGACCCATGGTAGTAAATTTAAGTGCAGCACATAGTTTGGTAAGCAATTGGATTGCTGAATTAAGAGATGTCAACGTACAAAACGACCGCATGCGTTTTAGAAGAAACCTAGAACGTATTGGAGAAATTGCTGCCTACGAAATCAGTAAAGAACTACCATCTATAGTAGTAGAAACAAAAACACCCCTTGGTACGCACCAGAGCAAAGTGCTTGCACAGCAACCCGTGCTTGCAACAATTTTAAGAGCTGGCCTTCCCATGCATAATGGCCTACTTAATTATTTTGATAAGGCAGACAACTCTTTTATTTCGGCATACCGCAAACACCACCCGGATGGTAGTTTCGAAATTTGTTTAGAATACATGAGTTGCCCCTCACTTGATAACCGCATTGTTATTATTGCAGACCCTATGCTTGCAACAGGCGCTTCCATTATTAAAACCATTGAGCACATGAAAAGCGAAGGTAACCCTGCAGCTTTTTATGTGGTAGTAGCCATTGCCAGTAGCGTTGGTATTGCAGCCATCGAAGCTGCCTGCGGTACAAATGTTAAAATTTGGTGCGGCGATATTGATGATGAGCTTACTGCAAAGGGATACATTGTTCCAGGGCTTGGCGACGCAGGCGATTTAGCATTTGGCACCAAAAGTCAGGCCTAAGAATTAATTGTTTACGTTAACTTGCAGATACATTGCGGTACGTAATTTTCATATCAATTGTTTGTTGTTCCTGTTTTTCGCTTACCTCCGTAAGCGCGCAGGATCCCCATTTTTCGCAATTTTTTGCATCACCACTTACCATCAACCCAGCATTCACTGGAAAATTTGATGGGAATTATAGAATTGCATCCAACCACCGTAACCAGTGGCCAACCATTAATAACGCATTTATAACCACTACTGGATCATTTGATGCCAAACTGTTGCAAAAAAGTTTGAACGAAAATGATAGTTGGGGCATTGGCTTTACAGGTTATTCCGACAACCATGCAAATGGTGCACTAAAATTTAATTACGCCAGTTTTTCTACCGCTTACCACAAAGGTGTTGATGAAGACAACAATACACAAATTGGTTTTGGCTTTCAAATAACGCAGGCGAATATGCTGGTGAATACCAATCAAATTAAATTTGAAGACCAATTAACAAACGCTGGCTTTACAGGTATCACTACCGAATTATTTAGCGCTCCATCGCTTACTGCAAATTATACAACAGTTAATGCGGGGCTATTACTCAACGGAACTATAGGTGAACAAAATAATTATTACATAGGGCTTAGTATGTACCACCTGAATAGACCTAAACAATCATTTTTAGGCGCCAATTATAGTGTAAGTCCACGTTTTACGGTACATGGAGGTGGTTATTTTTATATGGGAACTAATGCCACCCTGCATGTTAGCGCTATTCACCAAATGCAAGGCGGTACGCAAGAAACCATTATGGGTGGTGCACTACAAATAAGTAGCGATCCAGAAAATGACCGAGCTCCTAGTATTTATATTGGCAGCTGGATGCGTTTAAAAGACGCCATCATCCCTTATGTAGGGATCGAATTCAATGATTTTAGAATTGGTGCTACCTATGACATCAATAATAGCTTATTAAAAACGGCATCTCAAAAAATGGGGGGCATCGAATTTTCACTTATTTATACCAGAAGACCCAGAACAGATAAACCCATTATTTGTCCGAAGTTTTAATTGTAGTTGGTTAACTTTACAATAAACAATCTCTATTGCTTAAAGACCTTATCATAGCATTTGTTTCCTACATTAAAGCCCACCAGTTTATCGTAAAACATAAACTCTGGAAATGGATTTTAATTCCAGGTATTATCTATACCGTACTCTTTTTTGTGGCACTCAATTTATTTACCAGCACGGCAAGTGATTTTATTGTTTGGATGACATTAAAATCGGGTCTAAAAGCCTGGATGGATAGCCTTACCAACAGTTTTGCCGGATTTTTATTTGTGGTGGGTAGCACCCTGGTTTGGTTCATGATTTTACTTTTTTACTTCTCGCTATTCAAATATTTATTTTTAATTGTAGGCGCTCCACTATTTGCATATTTATCTGAAAAAACAGCTAACATTTTAGAAGGGAAAGAATACCCATTTGTATTTAAAACCTTTATTAAGCAGGCCATAAGAGGCATGTATATCGCAGTAAGAAACAGTTTATGGCAAACCGTATACCTACTTACCATTTTAATTATTTGCCTCATTCCAATTGTTGGTTGGTTTACGCCTTTTATGGTGCTACTTATTGAATGTTATTACTTAGGATTTTCTATGCTCGATTATAGTATGGAAAGAAAAAATAAAACAGCACAAGAAAGCATCTTTTTTATAGGTAGCAATAAAGGCCTTGCCATTGGCAATGGAATTATATTTTATATGCTTCATTTTATTCCAGTTATTGGTTGGTTATTTGCGCCATGCTATGCTGTAATTGCTGCCACCCTTAGCTTGGACCCTAAAAAACAAATTGAATAATGGCCGTAGGAAAAGTTATTTTAATACCTACCGTTTTACATGAAGATGCAGACAATAGCATTCCTTCTTATGTTATTGAGCAGGCCAAATTATGTGATGCCTATTTTGTAGAAAATGAAAAAACAGCGCGCAGGTATTTAAAAAAATATTGGCGTGAAATGGTTATTGACAATTACCAGTGGCGTACCATTCATAAGGCAGAAGTTGCTGTAGTGACTGAGTTTATAAGTCTATTAAAGCAAGGAAAAAATATTGGCATCATTAGTGAAGCAGGATGCCCTGGTGTAGCGGATCCTGGCCAAATACTCGTAGCTGCAGCCCAGGAAAAAGGATTTGAAGTTTGCCCACTGGTAGGGCCCAATTCTATTTTACTAGCACTGATGGCGAGTGGTATGAATGGACAAAGTTTTAGTTTTCATGGCTACCTCCCTATCGATTCGTTGGAAAAGAAAAAAGCCATTGCACAATTAGAACAAGATTCACATAAAAAAAACACAGCGCAAATTTTTATTGAAACACCATATAGGAACAATCAGCTTATTAAAGACTTGTTACAATATTGCCATCCGCAAACAAAAATTTGTATTGCCGTAGATATAACCGCACCAACGCAGTGGATTAAAACCAAAACGGTTGCGCAGTGGAAAAAAGAAACGGTAGACATACATAAACGCCTCGCTATATTTTTACTACAAGCCTAAGCGCACTGCGTTGTAATAGCCTAGATTAAAATCCGTATTTATCTACAAGGAAAATAAGTCCAGCTATATTTACAGCACCTAAAAGCAACTCACGCTTGTTTACGTTTTCAAACACATCGGAACGTGCATGGTGTACATCAAAATAACGCTGTGAATCCGGCAAAAAACCACAAAGTGGTGTATTTAAATTTCTATTCAGCGGACCAATATCTGCACCGCCACCAATATCATCCATACTTGAGGTGCCGTAAGGTTTTAATAGTGGTAGCCAGCGCTGAGCGGCTGCGATTTTTTCTGGAGCAGCCGTAAAACTAAAACCACGGGGTGTAAAACCACCTTCATCACTCTCTAAAGCAAAAATGTGTTTTTCATTTTTTTCTTTTGCAGCAGCAGCGTAGGCCGTTCCACCTCGTAAACCATTTTCTTCATTGGCAAAAAGTACAAAACGAATAGTACGCTTTGGCTGGTAACCAACTGCTAAAAATGCACGCATCACTTCTATGGTATGCACCACACCAGCGCCATCATCATGTGCACCTTCATTAACATCCCAACTATCTAGGTGCCCACCAATGGTAATAATTTCATTTGGAAATTGAGACCCTTTTATTTCTGCAATAATATTATGCCCTGTCGTATCTGGTAAAAATTTACCGTGCGTGGCCATACTCACTTTTACCGTACTCGATTGCTTAGCAAGAGACCATAAATAATCCGCGTCGCGCGGACCCACTGCCTGTGCCGGAATTTTTGGAAAAGAATCGTTGTAAGCCATACCACCTGTATGTGGATCGTTGGCGGTAGAACTAGTAAGTGAACGAATAATGCATCCTACTGCGCCATATTTTGCTGCCTGGCTGGCTCCGTTTCTTCGATACTGCCCGGCCTTACCATAGGCTTCAAAGGTTTTTACAA
>CANEWV010000140.1 GCA_947442905.1 Chitinophagaceae bacterium
AAAAAGAATTTTATTGGACCTGGCATTGATGTTCCTGCACCTGATTACGGTACCGGCGAACGTGAAATGGCATGGATCGTTGATACCTATGCTTCATTAAAGCCTGGTGAAATTGATGCTGCTGGTTGTGTTACGGGTAAGCCTATAACACAAGGTGGCGTAAGAGGAAGAAAAGAAGCTACTGGCCTTGGCGTTTTCTTTGGTATTCGTGAAGTGTGCAATATGCAAGACGAAATGGAAAAGCGTGGATTAACAGTGGGTGTTGCTGGTAAAACGGTGGTTGTGCAAGGATTAGGAAACGTAGGATACCATAGTGCCAAATTTTTTAGAGAGCATGGATCTAAAGTAATTGCCATCGCAGAATTTGAAGGTGCTATTTTTAATGCCGACGGATTAAACGAAGAAGAAGTTTTTCAGCACCGTAAAAAAACGGGTTCTATTTTAAATTTTCCGGGTGCTACCAATATTGCAAAAAGCACGGATGCATTAGAGCTTGCTTGCGATATTTTAATTCCTGCAGCACTTGAAAATGTAATCAATGGTGAAAACGCGCCACGTGTGCAAGCAAAAATTATTGGTGAAGCTGCCAATGGTCCATTAACGCCTGAAGCGGATGAAATATTTGCATCAAAAGGAACGCTTGTAGTACCTGATATGTATTTGAATGCTGGTGGTGTAACGGTATCTTATTTTGAGTGGCTTAAAAATTTAAGCCATGTGCGTTATGGCCGTATGGAAAAAAGATTTACCGAAAATTTAAATACGCATATTCTTTCTCAAATAGAGGAATTGACTGGTAAAACAGTATCAGCTGCAGAGCGTGGTTTTATTATGCATGGTCCAGAAGAAGTGGATTTAGTGCATAGTGGACTTGAAGAAACAATGATTACGGCAACTCGCGAAATTATGCAAATTTGGAAAGACAATCCTTCTATTCCTGATATGCGTACCGCTGCTTATGTATGTGCGATTAACAAGGTAGGTACGTCTTACGCCGAGCTTGGTATCTTCCCTTAACCGGTAACAAAATTTGGAAGGGCATTCATGATTGTTGGTTGCGCGTTTCTTAGGTCAAAACCAAATGTGTCATTTCCATTTGTGATAACAATGTACTGCGTTTCTAATTTGCTATTATAATGGAGTACTTGTTGTAACACTGATTCACTTAAGGGAACATTCATCTCTTTACATTCAACAATTAACCAAGGTTTGGTGTCTTTGTAAACAAGGATATCAAACCTTTTTTTTGTTTCGCCCCATTTGATTTCCTTTTCAATGGCAATAAGTGAAGCGGGCACATCCTGCTTTTGAACCAGCACCTGTAAGAAGTTTTGACGAACCCATTCTTCGGGCGTTAAGCGTACCCAGATTTTTCTAAATGGGTCAAAAATTTGCTCTTTTTGATCCAAGTTTTTAATTTGATGCGCATATGATGGGTACTCTACTTGAATCATAAGAAATGGATTGTCATGGCTTTTTTGTAATTTAGCCAATTAACTTTTTTCAAATATACCCACACTGGGTTAAAATGCCAACCTATGAAAACGAAAGAAGAAATAGTAAATAACTGGCTTCCAAGGTATACCGGAGAGCAGCTTCAAAATTTTGGAAAGTATATTTTGCTTACCAACTTTAGCAATTACGTTAATTTATTTGCTTCTTGGAATGGTGTAGAAGTAGTTGGAAAAGACCGTCCTATGCAGTGCGCAACCGCTGGCGGTATTACCATTATCAATTTTGGAATGGGTAGCCCTGGGGCAGCAACGGTTATGGATTTATTAACGGCCATCGAGCCTGAAGCGGTATTGTTTTTGGGTAAATGCGGAGGGCTCAAAAAACGGAATAATTTAGGCGATTTAATACTTCCTATAGCGGCCATTAGAGGCGAAGGAACTTCCAATGATTACTTTCCTCCAGAAGTGCCAGCCATGCCGGCCTTTGCCTTACAAAAAGCGATATCTACAACCATTAGAGATTATAAAGTTGATTATTGGACCGGTACGGTGTACACAACCAATAGAAGGGTATGGGAACATGATGAAGTGTTTAAAGATTATTTAACACGTGTGCGCGCCTATGCCATTGATATGGAAACCGCTACCATTTTTACGGTTGGTTTTTACAATAAAATTCCTACGGGCGCACTTCTTTTAGTGAGTGATCAGCCCATGGTTCCAGAAGGTGTAAAAACAGAAGCGAGTGATGTAAAAGTGACGAGTGCCTTTGTAGAAAACCATTTAAAAATTGGTATCGATTCTTTAAAGCAATTGATCAATAAAGGACAAACAGTAAGGCACTTAAGATTCTAATAGAGGTGTTTAAACGCTGCTAATCTTTCCATAAAAAAGGGAACAGGATAAGGGCAAGGGCAACTACTAAAATATCTAGTCCAACTAGCATGCCAACCATTTGTAAAAAGCCTCCTTGTATCACAGACGAAAAGCCTGTTGCTGATATTTTCATGAGTAGTAATAGCTGTGGTATGATGAGCGGAAAGCCCATGATAGCCATCATTGCAGCGTTTTGTTGTGCTTTTGCAGCGATGGCAGCTAAAAATGTAAATACCAAACTAATGCTCATGCCACCTAGGCAAACAATGCCCGTAAATACAAGGGCATGGGTGAGTGGGTTTCCTAATAGGAGTGTAAAAACAGCTAGGCTTAATAAGCTCATGCCAAGCATGAGTACTAGGTTAAAAATAAGTTTTGCGAGTACAAAATTTTGAGCACTCGTAATGGAGTAAAAGTATAACATGCGCCCACTGCCTTCTTGCAAAAAACTTTTAGCAACCGCATTCACGCAAACAAATAATTGAATCACCCAAAAAAGTCCATTCCAAACTTGATCATCGGGTTGACCCATCGATAAATACACCACAAAGATGGTTGTTACCACATAGAGTACAATACCATACAAAGTATACTGCTGCCTGAGTTCAAGCAAAAAATCTTTTTGTAATAAAGCAAGTATGGCGTTTTTATTTTTCATGCATGCATTTTCTACAACGAGGTTCGTAAGTATCTTTTTCTCCAAGTAATACTTGGCTTTCGTTAGCCGTTTTTCTAAATGACACGTGCGCAATATTGCCACACTTCATACAAATGGCATGCAGCTTTGTGATGTAGTCTGCAACAGCTAATAGATTAGGCATTTGTCCAAAGGGCTTGCCTAAATAATCCATATCGAGTCCGGCTACAATCACCCTAATGCCTCTTGAGGCCAAGGTTTCACAAACCATGGTAATTTCTGCATCAAAAAACTGCGCTTCGTCAATACCTATTACATCAACATCGCCGGCAAGTAATAAAATAGATTGCGCATGGTCTACAGGAATAGAAGGGATGCTATTGGCGTCGTGGCTTACCACTTCTGTATCATTGTACCTGGTATCAATTGCAGGTTTATAAATCTCAATTTTTAGGTTGGCAATTTTTGCGCGCTTGAGTCTCCTAATTAATTCTTCTGTTTTGCCGCTAAACATGCTGCCGCAAATCACTTCAATCCAGCCTCTTTTGTCACCTGTTATGTTAGGTTCTATGAACATGTATCAAATAAATTTGTAGATTAGACGTTAAATAGGAGCGGATACCAGTCCCATTTAAGACCCCAAATGTATTACATAGAATGGAAAGAGTTGGTACGTTAATTCATAAACTAAAAGATCTTTTTGATCAGGGTGCCAGTAGCGAGCAGCTTATGGCCACTGCTCATATGCTTTTATCTGAACTTGAAACAACGGCCACTCCAATGGGAGAGCCCGAAAAGCCCAGTAAAATGGGGGTTTCGGTGGTAATGCCTAGGGGTGCAAGAGCCCAAAAGCCAGAGCAACTTATTCAGGCCAAATTACCCCTCGATATCTTAGACGACACGCCAAAACTTAACCAAACTGAAGTTCAGGTAGATCTTCCAGCCATTACATCAATCGATGTTCCGGCAGTGCTAGATTACGAGGCGCACAATCCGTTAGAGACAACATCAAAAGGGCCAGCTATTTCAGAAATGAATAGCGGATGGTTGTTTGATACATCTACAGAAATTCCAACCCTCGCGCTTCAGTCAAATAAAAATGAATTTGCTGAAATCAATCAGCTGATGGAGTCGATTCATTCGATGCCGGTACTCAACGAAAAATTACGCGCCAATCAAATTGAAATTGGAACCCTACTTAACAATGAGCCCATCAAAGAATTAAAAAAAGGCATTGGAATCAATGACCGGTTTTTGTTTGTGCAAGAACTTTTTAGAGGGGATGAAAGTATGTACGAGCGGAGTATTAAAACCATTGATGGTTTTGCAATTTATCCAGAGGCTCAATTTTGGATACAGCGAGAATTAAAATTAAAAATTGGTTGGAATGAAGACAGTGCCACTGTCAAGCATTTTGATCAACTCGTTAAAAGACGATTTTCCTGAATGTAGTGTATAATTTTTGCGGAAGCGCCCTTGTATGCATGTACAAAATCTCCAGCGTGTTGCCCCATTTTTATCCTATCCGCTTCGTTACTAAAAAGTTTATTTGCAACAGCTTCAAAATCTAAAGCATCTTCGATACTGATGGCGCCACCTGCGTCAACAAGTCCTGCGGCCTCTATGTATTTGTCATACACGGGTCCAAATAGAACAGGCTTATAATGCACTGCAGCTTCTAAACAGTTGTGTATACCGTCTGCACCAAACCCGCCGCCAATAAAGGTTATAGTGGCATAGTGGTACAACTTACTTAGCATGCCTACATTGTCGATAATGAGTGTATTACAGTTTTGTGGCGCGGTATTAAAGCCTTTTACATAATCAGAAAAGAGTACTGCATTTTTATAAAGCGATAAACAGTTTTGAAGCCTTTGATTTGTAATATCGTGCGGTGCAATTATGAATTTAATATTCGGATTTGTTTTTTCAAAATGAGCAATCGTTTCGTCATCCTGAAACCAGGTACTCCCTGCTACCAATACCAAACTATTGTTACAAAAATGCGCAATAGGATCAATGGGTGTAAACGCTTCTGCAATTTCAATTACTCTATCAAATCTGGTATCGCCACCAATATATACCTCATTATTGATTCCAATAGAATGCAGTAAAGATTGTGAACTTTTGTCCTGCACAAAAAAAGCGGTAAAACAGGAAAGCAACTTTTTATAAAAGCTACCATACCATTTAAAAAACAATTGATCTTTTCTAAAAATACCTGCAATTAATATCGTAGGTATTTGCAGTTTTTTTAACTGTGTGAGGTAGTAATGCCAAAATTCATATTTTACAAAAATGGCAATAGAAGGGTTTGTAATTTTCAAAAATTTGCTCGCATTGCCCGCGCTATCCATGGGTAAGTAAAAAACATAATCGGCGCCAGCATAATTTTTGTGTACTTCGTAACCAGAAGGTGAAAAAAAAGTGAGGAGGATACTATAATTGGGGTACT
>CANEWV010000141.1 GCA_947442905.1 Chitinophagaceae bacterium
AACAATTTGATGATTGGGGTTGCGTGTAAATTGAACTGAACCCTGCGCAACAAAAAGTGAGGTTTTGTTTTCGTTAAAACTACCGGCCGGATTAAATCTAAAACGGTCAGATAAGTTTTTATAGGCCACATCAAATTTTACTATTTTATGGGTGTACTGTTTTGACAAACCCATTTGCGTCCAATTGCTTTTTACAATTTCAGAAGCAGTGTCACTTTTAAAAGTCGTATAAAAATTTTGCGCATTAAAATCCCTGCTATCATTTGCGAATAAAATGTGAAGTTTCCAATCAGATGTAAACGTGTAATTAAAATTAGCAGCGTAAAATGAATTATTATAATAGCCTGTTGTGCCTCTTAAATTTTCTCCATCTGCTTTATTTTGCTGTGACGAAACACTGAGTTTCCATTTCTCTTTTTGTATGCCCCACCATACATTATTGGAACGCGAATTGTAACTGCCCCATTTACTCCCAACACTCAATTTGTGGTTGTTTTTTTGTTGTAGCCCATTGGTGATAATGTTTACAACGCCTCCAATGGCATCAGAACCATAAATAGCAGAAGCAGCTCCTTTAATAATTTCAATTCTATTGATATCTTCTGGGTGAAGCGGTATATAACTATTAAAGTGACCCGTGAGCGGATCGTTAATTCTAATGCCGTCAATAATTACGAGTACTTGCTGAAAGGTGCCCCCTCTAATGATAATATTGCTTTGCGTGCCAGCTGGTCCACGTTGCTGGGTTTCAATACCGGGTAAATATTTAAGTAGTTCGTCTATGCTACTAATGGGTAAGTTTTGTAAGCTGGAACCTTTGATGCTCACAATATTGCGCCCAGTTTCTTTTTCTTGTTGTGGTAGCATGCTTGCTGTAACCACCACTTCTGAAAGTTGGGTATTTTGAGCCAAAACGGATATGCTCAAACTACATAATAGACTTGCTAGCAGCAAACGCATCATTGGGGGTGTTTTTTGCAAAGGTAAGGCGCTATCGTACATGGTTTTTACGAAAAAGGATTAAATTGAAGCATGAAAAACTGCTTGACCCTTTTGTGTATTGTTTTTATGGCGTTTAGTGCTGGTGCACAAACAAAAACGGTGTATCACGATATGCAGGAATTTACCTTGTTAGGAAGGCCTATGCCAAATGCAACGGTGTATCAACGATTTCCGGAATCTTTACAAAAGTTACTTCGTAAACCTGTTTGGGATTTGAGTAAAAATCCAACAGGGTTTGCCGTGTATTTTGAAACCAATGCTAAGCAAATTTCTGCCAAATGGAAAACCGGATCTTCGGTTGTTTTTCAGCACGTGGCGGGTACGCTTGTTAAAGGACTCGATTTGTATGGACTTGATAATGGCACTTGGTTTTTTGCGGGTGTAGGAAAACCAAATGGCCCGGTATACCAAGAAGCCAATTTAGTAAAAGACATGGATGGCCAAACACGCCAATACCTGCTTTACCTTCCTGATTATGAAACCTGCGATTCACTGTTTATTGGCATAGAAGAAGGCGCTACTATTCATACACCACAACAAAATTATTTTGAGGGCCAAAAGCCGCTGGTTGTATACGGTACATCCATTGTGCAAGGTGCATCTGCTATGCGCCCAGGCATGGCCTATCCGGCACAGCTAGAACGCCGGTTAAAACGTGAAACGATTAATTTAGGTTTTAGCGGAAATGGACAACTCGATTCTATGCTTGCCGTTATTATGTCGGGCATCGATGCTTCTATGTATGTGATTGATTGTGGGCCTAATTTAACACCCGCTATGGCGGAGCAAAAAACGGTTCCTTTTTTACGTCAACTGCATGCGTTACAACCAAGCATACCCATTTTACTCGTCGAAAATATTTTGTACCCCACTGCTAAATTTAATTTGGTAACCAGGCAAAAAATTAATGAAGTCAACCAGATATTTAAGCATGCATACGCGCTATTAAAAAAAGAAGGGATGCATCATTTGCATTATTTAGAAACCACAAATTTGATTGGGCAAGATGGTGAAGCCACCGTTGATGGCGCCCATATGACCGATTTAGGATTTTATAGAATTACATTGGCCATCGAACAAAAAATTAGATCCATTGAAAAATAGTTGCTTGCTTATTGGATTGTTTTTTTGTGCTTGCGCTTCAATAAAAAACATGCGACCAGCAGGGGTACAGCATGCAGTAGATAACGATGCACGTACCGGCGAAGCTTTTTTTAAACAAGCCGTAAGTTATAATTGGGCACAGCGTGATTCTTTAGCCCTTGAATATGCAAAAGCCGGACAAGTGCCTGATTTTTATTTTCATTTTGTACCTGTTACTATGCCTTTTACAATGCCAGATGGCAAAAAGCTCAAAGTTACTTTGTATGTAGCCCCCGATTATTTTATGGTGGGTAATAGTAGTAATTGGGCCCGGGTTCCCATCACATCTATGGCTGCGCAAAAAATTGCGGATGCGTATGGATGTTTTTTGCCTACACCGTTAATGGTTGATGCGATCTATAAAGCCAGTGTCGTAAAATTAGCACCTGTACCTATGTATGCATATCGGGATAGTTCTATTACGATGTGGCAGCATCATTTAATGATAGAGGGACAACGAAAAAACAAAAAAGGCCTTATTAGTGGAATCAAAAAAGATGTTGTTTTAAGTAATAAAGTGCTGGAGCACGAAAAATCCAATAGGGTTGCTATTTATGGATGGCATTTACTTGATGGAAAGCCTATTCAGCCTGTATATGCAGGGCATGTAAACTGGTATGTCGATTACAGCCATGGTATAAGGCTCATTGCTAAAAAAGTTAAAATTGATGGCACTTGGGTAGATTATACTTTTTTATTTGGTGAAGGGGGTGGAACAAAAATGCTGCGGTATTAAATTACTTTTCTGCAGGTTTAAAAATATTAGAATAGTTTAGGCGCTGCTCGCTACTATAATTTTTATTAATAATTTCGAGCTGTTGTAGATATAAATCTTTTAGTTTTTTGGGCCCTACAATTTTTACATTTCCCATCCATCTAAATATCCAGCCAAATAATTCTCTATTGATTCCGCAATGCATTTTCATACGGTAGTTTCCGTTTTTTAATGTTGTAAAGGTTTGTGTTATATGCCAATTGTAATGACTGATAAATTCGCCGGTGATGCTTGCAAATTCTAATTCTATTTCATAGATTTCATTGTCAATATTTGCGGTTAAGCCAAATCTTTTTTGTAATTCGGCTTTTGCAAGTGGAAGTGATTCTTTATATGCAAAGGTTTGATTGGTAATATTATAGGCAACAATTTTTGAGAGGTCAATGGTGATAAATATGTTTTTCTTTACAATAAACCCTGCCATGTAATAGGCGCCATTGTGGTAAACGAGTAGCAGTGGCTTTAATTTAAAGGGGTAAGTGATATCTGATGATACATTGGTTGCGTCTCCATATATATTAATAATCTCGATAATTTTATTGTTTGCAATCGACCAAATGATATCTTCTGACATTTGATTAAACGCGGTGGTATATTTTCTTTCAAAAAAGTGTGAATTAAAATTTTGTTCAATTGGTAAAGCAGCATATTTGGTTTTGCTTAAGTGCATAATTTTTTTTGCTACGATATCTCTAAATTTATTGATTGATTCGCCACGCACTTCTGTAATATAAGTAGTCATGGAAAGTCTACTCAATTGATAAGAGTTTACGTCAAATCCTGTAACTGGTATTGTGATGTCTGTGTATAGGAGCCTGTAGGTTTTTTGATTGTATTGACCGGTTGTAATTTGGAGTTGTTGATTTTTTCGTAAATAGTTTTTTTCGAGTTGCACTAGGTCGTTGTAGATTTGTCTACTAGCAGTTGTAAAACCTTTCGTAGCGAGTTCTTTGCAAATGTCCTGTACCGTGCGCGGTTCAATTTCTAGAAGTTGGTATATAAAATGAAGCCTTTCCAGTTGATTCATAGGTTGCAATTTAATTGCAAACATAATGATTAATTGTTTAATTTTTAAGTGATTGTGCTATATTTATGTTAGACACTACGTTATAAATCGGACTAATCTGGGGGGAGAAGTTATTGATTTAGAGCGTGGTGTTTTTTTTTGCCCTGCCTTATTGTATTTTAGGGGAATAAAGTATTACGTATGTTTTCAAAGAAAATTATAAGCTTTCTCTTTGTTTCCTTTTTAATTGTAACTGTTTCTCATGCACAGTGTAAAATATATCAGGGAAGATATGCGTCAGGAAGTCCGGTAGCTGTTTTTCAAAATGGAAAAATATACCAGGGTAGGTATGCATCAGGAAGCCCTATTGCAGTAATAGAAGGAAATAAAATTTATAGAGGTAGGTATGCTTCTGGAAGTCCTGTGGGCGTAGTTGAAGGGAATAAAATTTATAAAGGAAGGTATGCATCAGGTAGTCCTGTTGGCGTGATTGAAGGGAATAAAATTTATCAAGGCCGTTATGCTTCTGGAAGCCCTGTGGCCGTTACGCAAAGCGGGGGAGGTGCTTGTGCATTTGCTGCAGCTGCTTATATTTTGTTGTTGTGATGTTTTCTAGTTTTATTTAAATCTGACATATTCGCCAGCAATAAGATTAATATGTTTTTTTATTTTTTCATAATTCTTTTGCTTAAATAAATAATTATCTATTTTAATTTTTGCAATTAACTTATTTGAATAAAAATCAATTTTTAAATAGGCAATATCTTCGAATTCGTCATTTCTCAAACACCAGCCATAATCACCGCCACATACCGGCATCACATGGCTGAACATCGAAAATCCATCTTTATACGCTATACTTAAAGATGGTCGATTGCCACCTTTATTTTCGAAGTACTTAATTACAACTTTTGCTGCGGATAAACTTTCTCCTTTTTTGACAAAAGTTTGCGCCATCAAATTAGAACTAAGCAAAGTTGAAAAAAGAATTAAAAAGACAGCTTTCATTTTATAATTATTTGGTGCAAGCGTTTTATTTAAATGTATAATCTGCTTTACTAAAACCTGAAACGAATAAAGAAAAAACGCGCTTCTCGATATCATACGTTAGCAAAATAGTATTCTCTTCTTCATCAATGTAGTCGCCCACAGTAAAGCCTAATTCGGATTCTTTTAACGCTCTCTCTAGTAAAATTATCGCTTTATTGTCAACATCATTATCTGAAAAAGGTGCTGTTATAATTAATTTATTTCCTACGTAAAGTTGTAGGGATAAATCTGGATGTAGAATCAATTTCATAGTATTTAAACGAGATAAATCTTGGGCTGAAATTGTAATCTTATATCCTTCTCTCATTCCTCCGTTAATAGAAGAACCTGAGGCTGTCCATTTTCCGTTTTTTTTCTCGTAGTCATATAATGCATTTGCCCCAGCAAACCCAGAAATAGATTCGAGGTAGTGTTCTCCAACC
>CANEWV010000142.1 GCA_947442905.1 Chitinophagaceae bacterium
ACAACAAGCTGTGCTGTTTCACGATCCCACTCAATAGTAGCTATTGAAGCTTCCGACAAACCAGTTAACTTATTAAAGTATTCAAAACCGCCCGTATTATTGACACTAAAAATAGCTTCCTTGGTTGCGGTATATATTTTATCTCCCTGTACTACCTGCAAAGCGGCTGTATAGCTGTGGTGCACACGCCAGTTACCAATAGGGGGCGCCTGTGTAAATGCTTGTATTGTAAGCAACCAACAGCCAATAAAAAATAGACTCCGCTTTATCCCTAACATGAATTAAAATTAATTCATAAAAACTATAGTTCTGCCAAGTTATTTTTAATGGCAAAAAGTGCAAGGCCTACCCTGGTTTTTACGTCTAATTTTTTAAATAAATGGTCGCGGTAGGTATCTACTGTGCGCGGGCTAATAAACATGATATCGGCAATTTCTTTGTAGGTTTTATCGGTACATACCCAGCCCATAAAAGCTTTTTCTTTTTCTGTTAGCTGATTCAATTGATCTTGTTGTTTTTTGAGTGTCGATTCGTCACCAATGTAGTGTATGAGTTTATCAGATACCATGTCGTTACTAAAATAGCCGTACTTTTTAATTTCATTAAAAGCGGTGTAGAGTAACATGGGTTCCGAATTTTTTAATAGATACCCATGACAGCCGTTTTTTAACATTTGAATAATGGCATAGTCATTGTCGTACATGCTCAGCGCAATCATTTTAGTATCAGGTAGATTTTTGCGGATCCACTGCGCGGTTTCATATCCATCCATTTCTGGCATATTGATATCAAGGAGCACAATACTTGGTGGCTTATTTGGTTTAAGGGCCTCTATAAAGCGCTTCCCATTTTCTGCTTCAAGTATTACTTTATAACCCTTAAATCCTGCAATCATATTGGCTAGTCCAGCCCGCATGAGGCGGTGATCATCAACAATGGCAATGGATATCATGAGCACCGAGCACTTTAATAATAGTGCATGGCAGTAAGGTAACCTATTTTATTGGATTGCGCTATAGATGGCTTCTTGAATATTAGGTCGCACGTTTAATCTTCCAAATTTGGTATTATTTCTTGTTGGAGAAACCCTGCTCGATAAAAAGATATAAACCAGTTGCTTTGTGGGATCCACCCAAACGCATGTGCCCGTAAATCCAGTGTGACCATAGGTTTCAGGAGATACGCTTTTAGAAGGGTAAGCTTCTTTTCTAGTGGCATTGTCTTTTTCGGGTTTATCAAATCCCAATCCTCTTCTTGAAATACTAGAACTATATGCAGTAAATTTTTGAATTGTAGATTTTTTGAAATAACGTGTACCGTTTAATACACCACCATTTAATAGCATTTGGTAGAGCTTTGCTAAATCATAGGCATTACTAAAGAGTCCTGCATGTCCAGCTACGCCACCAAACATGGCAGCACCTTCGTCATGTACATCGCCATGCATTTGTTGTGCTCTAAAATGTGCTTCAACTTCGGTGGGTACAATTTTACTGAGTGGCATTTTTGCTGTTGGCAAAAAACCGGTACTATGCATGCCAAGCGGGGTATAAAAAGTTTCGTTCACATAGGCATCTAAACCCATGCCAGTAACGGATTCAACAACTTTTCCTAAAAAAATAAAATCGTTATCACTGTATACATATTTGCCACTTGTAGGCGTGCTACTTGATAAAATACGTGTGTACATAGTGTCCTGCCAATCGTTTCTTAAGTATACATTTTCTGCTACACGAACTGGAAATTGAGGGGTAGCAACAGTAGAAAAATATTTGGGAGAGGGTTTATTGGTAGCAGGATCCAGCACTTCTTTATAAAAAGTAATGAAAGGAACAAGTCCAGCTTGGTGTAATAAAAGATCTGAAATTTTGATAGATGCTTTGTCTGAACCACGTACCCATGGAATATAATCACCAATAGTTTTATGCAGTTTTACTTTTTTGGTTTCAACAAGTTTCATGATGGCTACCGTAGTGGCAGAAATTTTTGTTACAGAAGCCAAATCAAATACCATATCCGTTTGCATGGGTGTGGTATTGTTATAATTGGTGGTTCCAAATGCTTTATTGTAAACAATCTTTCCATTTTTAGCAACAAGTACCACACAGCCAGGAATGGCAGCACTATCAATAGCGGCTTTAGCAATGCTATCAATTTTTTGTAGACCCGAACTACTCATGCCTACTTCTTCAGGTACAGCCGTTCTAAAATAACTGGTTGTTTCGATGCCGCTACCAAAACTAAAGTTTTCACAAACCGTAACAGGTAATTTACCTTCTGGTTGTGTAGTGCCTTGTAGTAATTGCATGCCTGCTTTTTGTGTGATCTCATCATCTTCATAACAAACCACAACATTGTTGGCGCCGCACAAATTTGCAATTGCGTACGGATTTCCAAAACAAAAATTGATGGTATTTGAGCCTTGAAGTTTTGATAGTAAATCAATGGCATTAGCCGATATACCAAAATTATTGGCTGGACGTCTATTAAAATTATGCATCCCTACTACAACAGCATCATAACTACTTGTTAGTTTAGCAATGCTATCAACCCTACTGGTGCTATCTGCATAATCAAATAATACAATATCTGCATTGTAGACGTCTTTGATGCTGGTAGCAAAATTATTTTCTTTGTTGATGCCAATACCAACGTAGAGTGTTTTTGTATTTTTTGTTTGTAACGGGAGTAATTTTTTATTCTCAAGTTTTAAAACGGTCAACGCTTTTTTAGCAAGTATTTCTTTCAGTGCATTGGTAGACGCGTTTAAATCGGCTGCTATATTTGCCGTGTCAATGGGTTGTAAATTTGCTAGGCCTAAATTGTATTTAGCACGTAATACTTTTTTTACCCTTTCGTTAAGGTCTTCCCAGCTTAGTTTACCGGCCGCAATGGCTTCTTTTACTTTTTCAATACTGCCTTCAATATCGCCAGGTAAACATAGCATATCGTTACCTGCAATTAAAGACATAACAGAAGCTTCTCCCTTAGGAAAAAATTTACTGACACCTTTCATTTCTAATGCATCGGTAAACGTAATGCCATTATATCCAAGTTCTTTACGTAGTAAATTTTGTACAGCAATAGCTGATAATGAGGTAGGTAAATTGGTGGTGGTATCTAATGCAGGAATAGAGAGGTGTGCCATCATAACACTACCCACGCCCGCTTTTATCATTTCTTTAAAAGGATATAATTCTAATGAATCAAGCGACCCCTTTGATTTTAAAATAATGGGTAAATCATAATGAGAGTCTACGGCTACGTCTCCGTGCCCAGGAAAATGTTTAGCACATGCCATCACATTAACGTCTTGCATACCGCGCATATATGCTACACCATACTGTGCTACTTTGTATTTATCTTCTCCAAAACTTCGATCATTGATCACTGGGTTTTTTGGATTGTTATTGATGTCTACATCCGGCGCATAATTCACTTGTATACCAATGCGCTTGCACTGCTCACCTACAATGCGCCCAAACTCATAAATAAGTTTTGCATCATTAACAGCACCCATCATCAGTTGTCTTGGAAAATTAATCACACTATCTAGTCGCATGCCAAGGCCCCACTCGCCATCAATAGCAATCATGAGTGGCGTTTTAGCCAGTGATTGATAGGTGTTGGTTAACACAGCTTGTCTGATAGGCCCGCCCTGAAAAAAACACAAACCGCCCACATTGAATTTGGTTACTAATTCTGTTACCTCTTTAACATGGGCCTCCCCCAAATTACTATGAGCTCTTACAATCATAAGTTGTGCAATGCGCTCTTCGGGGGTTAATTTATTAAACTGAGCGTTTACCCAAGTTTCAGATGCTTCTGATTTTTCTGAAAAACGTTGTGCTTTACTAGATAAAATAGAGCATCCTAAAATTGTAATGAGTAAGAATTTTTTCATGGCCAAGTATTGAGTGCCACAATGTAAGATTTATAGCAATTTATTGGGTAGGTAGGAGCAAAAAAAAGTCGCAAGAGACAAGCTTTTGCGACCTTTTATATCATTTATGAATTTTATGCTTCTGTTTCGTCTTCTGGCTCTTCTGTTAATTTCATTTCAATGTTGTTGGCCTTTAAAATGCCAAACCATTTTACCATCTTTTTCATATCGCTAGGATATACACGGTCAAAGTCCATATCTGCATATACTTTTTTAAAGTAAGCAACAATGGCTGCAGGGTCTTTTTCGGAAGGAAGGGCCTCTTTGGAAGCCAACATGGTTTGAAAAAGCTCCACTAAATTGATATTATCACGAACGGTGTACACCTCGATGCTTTCTAAGTGCGAGAAATTGTGCACTCTACTACTTACAAACTTTGTGGTTTGATCTTCTAACGACTTTACGATGGCACCATCTGTTTTGCTCGCCACCATTTCAAATAGACCACTAAGGCCAGAAATTGATACTAAATTACTATACTCCATATGCTTTGTTTACGTTGTGCAAAGTAAAGGTAAATCAGGTTAAAATACCACTAAATCGTTTTTGATGCTTCCCCTAACGCTACATCAAGTCGAGATTTCAGTGTTTCGTAATCGGTGTAGCCCCTTGCTAACAAATGAAACTTTGATTCGTTCACCTGTAATAATACGCATGGGAAACCCGATACTTGTAATTGTTTAACCAGTGAAAACTCATAGTGGGCCTGGTCTTTGTAGGTTTCACTGCTTAGTTTTTCATAAAAGGTTTCGGGTGCAATACTATATTTTTCGAGTAAATGCCTGTACGCTTCATTGTCGGTTAAATCACGACCTTCGTAGTGTAGGGCAATTTGTAAATCGGTTGCAAACTCAACCTGTCTTTCTGGATAAAACTCCTTAAATATGCAAAGTGCGATCGCCGATTTTTCGGAATGCGGGAACCAGTCACTTAATTCAGGATTTTTAATATGCCATAAGTAGTCTTCACCAAATTCTACACCAGTTAATTCCTCTACATTTTTATAGGCACCTAAAATATAATGGGCGGTAGCGCTAATAGAAACCGGTTTTTCGGGCATAATCATACCGCCCGAAAGCACTTCTATGGGAAGATTGGGGTAGTTTTCGGCTATTTTTTTGATAACGGGACAAAACCCATAGCACCAGCCGCAATAAGCGTCGTAGCAATAAAATAAGGTTGGATTCATAAAGCAAAGATAATGCCAATAAAAGATGCGGCTAAGTTCTTTACCTTTGCATTCTAAACATTTTATATGCCAGGATTTGAATTTTTTGGTGACGAGGAAAGAAAAGAAGTGAATGAGGTACTTGAAACCGGAATACTCATGCGTTATGGGTTTGATGGTCCACGAAAAGGGATCTGGAAATCCAAAGAATTGGAAGCTGCTGTTTCTAATGTTTTTGGTTGCGCGCATGCGCAATTGACCTCTAGCGGTA
>CANEWV010000143.1 GCA_947442905.1 Chitinophagaceae bacterium
ATCAATGAGGTTTTTGGTGTAACCAAGGCTTATTGCACCAGAGTAGGTGGCGGTCCATTCCCTACCGAATTACACGATAGTGTTGGTGAAGAAATTAGAAAAATAGGAAGTGAATTTGGTGCAACCACTGGACGTCCTCGCAGATGCGGCTGGATCGATCTAGTAGCCCTTAAATACGCGTGTATGATTAATGGTGTTACACAGGTAGTTATGACAAAAGCCGACGTTTTAGACGCATTTGAAGAGCTACAAGTGTGTACTGCATATGGTATTGATGGTGCAACTACCAAAGAAGTGCCTTTCCAAATGTCAAACATTCAAATTGAGCCTGTTTTACAAAGTTTTAAAGGCTGGAATATGGATACCACTCAATTAAAATTGGCATCGGAACTTCCGGCTACCATGAATACCTACGTAGACTTTATCAATAATTATATTGGCGCACCTGTCACTTATGTATCAAACGGACCAGGTCGCGAACAAATAGTAAAAATTTAGGAGAAAAAATATTTTAAATTTTTTTGCAATTTTATTTGGATAAAAGGAATTTGCGTTGAATTTTTACGCAGTAAATCTTATTAGAAATATGGCAGTGAAATCTGATAAGGATCAAAAGTCCTCAGCCCCTAAAGCAGCAAACAAAAAAGTTGCTCCCAAAGCTTCTACTAAAAGTTCAAAACAAGTAGAAGAAGATGATGATGATTTTGAAGACGATGACGAAACGTCAACGCCGAAAAAATCTAGTAGTAAGTCCGCATCTAAAAAATCCGAAGACGATGACGATTTTGATGAGGAAGAAGAAAATGATGATTGGAATGCAAGTGAAGAAGATGAAAGCTGGGATCCAGACTTTGCAGAAT
This sequence comes from Chitinophagaceae bacterium, assembly GCA_947442905.1. Next base: position 861 of record CANEWV010000143.1, read on the forward strand.
TTGATTTACCTAAAAGTAAAACCAAAAAACCTGCAGGTCCTAAAAAGAAAGGCGCCGCTTCCGACGAAGATGATTTTAAATTAGACGACGACTTCAACGAGTTTGATTTGTTTGACGATAAGAACAGTGGATTTGATGACGATGACGATGATTTTTAATCATCTGTAGCCCTACGTGAAAAAAAATAAGCAGGTTTTTTTAATTGATAACCCAACATTATTTAAAGTGCAAATCTTACACTGGTCCAACCAGTTTGAGGTTTGCACTTTTTTAGATAACCATGCTTATAACTCCCCCTATGGTGCACTTGATTGTATCGCAGCCGTTAACCCCGTTTCTTTTATTGCCCTTGATAGCGTAAACGCCCAGGCAGTTGATGCATTCATTCAAAAGCATAGTGGTGAATGGATTTTTGCGCATTTTAATTACGAATACCAAAGTATTACTAAGCCTAACATCAAAGCAAACCTTACAGGTTTTCCGCTAGCCTATTTGTATACACCAGCCATTGTTATAGAGCTTACTGGAAATCAGGTAACCATCCAAAGTGATTCAGAAAATCCGCAAATACTCTTTGATGAAATAAACAGTTTTAAAGTACCATCTTTATCTAAACAGGGCACTGATCAGAGCGCTGATCAGAACGCCGCGCCAACAACAAGCATCATTCCTTTAATAAGTAAAGCGGCATATTTAGAAGCCATCGACAAGATTTTAGCGCTTATTAAACTTGGCGATTTTTATGAAATCAATTATTGCCAGGCTTTTGAAGTGGAACATTTATCAGCACATCCGGTAGAAGTGTATTCCAACTTAATGGAGGTATCACCTACTCCTTTTGCATGCTTTTATAAAAATAATAGCGATTACCTTTTATGCGCAAGTCCCGAAAGATACCTGCAAAAAAAAGGCAATCAACTTATTTCTCAACCCATTAAAGGAACCATCAAACGGAATTTAGAAAATGATGCAGAGGATAAGTTGCAAATAGAGGCGCTACAAAACAGTAGCAAAGACAAAAGTGAAAATGTCATGGTGGTTGACCTTGTAAGAAATGATTTAAGTAGAATTTGCGAACAAGGGTCGGTTAAGGTATCGGAGCTTTTTGGCATTTATAGTTTTCCGCAGGTGCATCAAATGATTTCTACCATTACGGGCACGCTTAGCAGTAACACTTTATTTTCAGAAATTTTAGAAGCAACATTTCCGATGGGAAGCATGACGGGGGCGCCTAAAAAAAGCGTTATGGAAACCATTGACGGCTTAGAACCTACAAAGCGTGGCTTGTACTCCGGCACTGTTGGTTATTTTAATCCAGCCGGCGATTTTGATTTCAACGTAGTTATTAGAAGTATTTTTTATAATAGCGACACCAAAAAAGCCAGCTACGGGGTGGGCGGTGGCATTACCATTTATTCAGATCCTGAAAAAGAGTACGAAGAGTGTTTACTCAAGGCAGCTGCTATCAAAAAAGTACTCTCTGGTAATGACAGTGCTACTGATTAACGCCTTCGATGATCGCTCTCACAGAGGCTAATAGCAATTGATTTTTTTTAGCTAAAAAAATAGCTTCCTTTTCTTTTGAAATACGCATGGCATATTTTTCGCCAGCTGCGAGTGCTTTATCAAATCCAGGGTTCCAGGCATTAAACTGCTGAATATTTATTTGTAGTTCATTGGCTACTACAAGTGAGTTAAACCTCCCAGATACTTCTATTAAAGCAGATCCTGCAAGCTCAGCAGCTGAAAGTGTGAGCGGTGTATTTTTATTTTGTGCTTTTGCCTGTGCCACTTCGGCTGCCGTCATGGTGGTAAACCCGCCAGCGCCTTCAAAAATTAAATGCGTAGCAATAAATTTTTTTACGTGGTTGCGTGTTTCTTCTGGTAAAAAGTATTGCAGCTGCCAAAAGTCTTTGCTCTTTGCTCTTTTAATTGCCGACCTGACACATCCATTGCCACAATTATAGGCCGCTACAACCAATAACCAGTCATCAAATTCGGCGTATAATTTTTTCATGATACGCGCTGCCACATGCGTGCTTTTAAAATAATCGGTTCGCTGATCCCAATAGCCGCCCACATTTAATCCATATTCTTTGGCAACACCCGGCATCAGTTGCCATGGACCCACAGCCCCAGCCCAAGAGGTTCCTCCTGCTCCTAAGTGGCTTTCAATGACACTTAGGTATTTCATTTCTTTTGGGATGCCGTAATTGAAAAGTATTTGATCATACAAATCAAAATAGGGCTTGCCCCATACTTTCATTTTTTCAAGTGACTTGCCCTGCTTTCTAATATATTCTTCTACAAAAGAAATAGCACGAGGATTGATTTGCGATTGATACGGTTTATTAGAGGCTACTTTATTGTACAAAAATAAATTGGCAAACGGTTTTTTATCGTCAATGATGGTATCTGTTATAGCCGTTTTTGCGGATGCTACATTTTGCAACAACATCCCTAAAACAAATAGTAATAAACGAAAAAACTTATTCATGTAGTTTTTGAATGGCCGTTGAAAGTTGCAGTAGAGCTGTTTCTTCAAAAGGAGCACACATGATTTGTAGACCAAAGGGAAGTCCTGATGAATGCTGATACAAAGGAATTGAGATAGCAGGAATACCCACAAGGTTTGCATACACCGTATAAATATCTGCTAAAAACATAGCCACCGAATCTTTAGTATGGTCACCAATTAAAAATGCAGGACTAGGTACGGTGGGTAGTAGTACTGCGTCGTAATTTTTAAATAACTGCGCCGAACCATCCACGAGTAGTTTTCGAATTTGCTGTGCCTTGGTAAAATACGCATCAAAATAACCGGCACTCAACACAAATGTACCCAGCATTATTCTGCGCTTTACTTCTTTGCCAAAACCTTCGCTTCTAGCATTTTTATAGAGTGCTGTAAGGTCGTTATTGCCAGTACTAGAGCGGTGACCAAATTTTACGCCATCATAGCGTGACAAATTGCTAGACGCTTCGGCGGTGGTTAAAACATAATATGTGGGCACTACCATATCAAGCATATCAAATGAAACCGCATCTACGGTATACCCTGCTTTTTGCAAATTAGCTATTGTTGCATCAATAGCAGCCTTAATTTCAGGATCTAAACTTGGATGTTCGAGTGCCTCTTTAAAATACGCAATGCATTTTTTTGAAGTAGGTTCATCCACAACAGCAGTATAGGCTGGAACGGGTAATTCAGAAACCGTGCTATCAAAATCGTCGGGGCCTGCAATAATTTCAAGCACTAACGCGGCATCAGCTACCGATTTTGCAAAAATGCCAATTTGATCAAAAGATGATGCGTACGCGATAAGTCCGTAACGTGAAATTCTGCCATAAGAAGGTTTGAGTCCAACAATGCCACAAAAATCTGCGGGTTGTCTAACAGATCCCCCAGTATCAGAGCCTAGGCTAATCATGCAGTGATACATTTGAACGGCCACTGCAGATCCACCTGATGATCCACCAGGCACACGCGTAGGGTCGATGCCATTTTTTGCAGGACCAAATGCAGAGTTTTCATTGCTGCTTCCCATTGCAAACTCGTCACAGTTTTGCCTACCTAAAATAATAGCGCCTGCTGCTTGTAATTTTTCTACAACAGTGGCGTCAAAAATAGAATGAAAATTTTCGAGAATTTTTGAAGCCGCAGACAAAGGATGATTTTTATAAGCAATCACATCTTTTAAACCCACAACTACGCCATGAAGTGGTAGTAATGGTTGTCCGGCCTTAATATGTTCGTCTAATTTTTTTGCTGCTTGTAAAGCTTCGTCTTCATAGATTGTAAGCCACGCATTTAAGGAAGCGCCGCCTTTAGCAGCTTCCACAAAAAAACGAACGGCCTCCACAACTGTGGTTTGGCCGCTCTGTAAATTGTTATGATAGTCTTTGATTGTAGTGAACCGAAACAAAGGCTAAAGTTGTTTGTTGATCAGAATAAATGAGATAAAGTGAGATAAAAATTAAGCTTGTGTATCTTTTTCTTTGATACCTTCTTCTAATTCTTTTTTCACGTTGTTTTTTGCATCGTTGAATTCACGGATACCTTTACCAAGGCCGCGCATAAATTCTGGTATTTTTCTACCGCCAAATAATACAAGTACCACTACTGCGATGAGTAATATTTCTTGAAATCCTAAGTTGCCCATAATGATTTGATTTAAGATTATAAAGGTAGGGGAAAAAGCATGTAAAGGGCCAAATAAAAGGCATAAAAAAACGGAAGTAGCTGGATGCTAACTTCCGTTTGTAAAAAGGTATTGTTTGACTAGAAACGTTTTTCTTTAATACGTGCACTTTTACCGCTACGCTCACGTAGGTAGTATAGTTTAGCACGACGAACCTTACCAGTTTTGTTTAATTGGATAGATTCGATATTTGGAGATAAGATAGGAAATAAACGCTCAACGCCCACGCCATCCGAAATCTTACGTACAGTGAATGAAGCAGTTGCTCCAGTTCCTTGTAACTTGATTACGTCTCCACGGAAACTTTGAATAC